>CAZFIF010000275.1:0-2527 GCA_964519065.1 uncultured Rikenella sp. | reverse complement strand
GGCATAAAATTTATGACCCTATATTTATTCCGCTTAAAAATCAGTGAAATAAAACCAGCATTAACCAGGGCCAGGCAAAGTATATTTTATATATGATTTGTGCATGTCCTTACGAAAGTCAAACAAGCATATCATAAACTAATGAAAACAGCTTCTATCAACCCGGCAAGAGCGATGATCACCGCCCTGCTCCTTGCAATGTTTTTACCTCTCTCATCGCAGGAGGTTGCCGTTGACCTTGAGATGGTCTACAAGATCAGGCAGGAGGGTCAGCGCAATTCCGACATTGAGACTCTGTCCTATATCATGACCGATCTTGCCGGACCGCGTCTTACAGGCTCGCCCGGACTCGACCGGGCTAATGAGATAGCCCGGGCAAAGCTTGCCGAGTATGGTCTCTCCAATGTACGTATTGAGAAAGCCAGCGACTTCAACCGCGGCGGATGGGATTATTCCAGGGCCTATGCTGCCATGACTGCTCCCTACTACAACAACTTCTCAGTAACACCTGTGGCCTGGACCTCCGGCACCGAAGGAGTGCTGAAGGGTGAAGTCATCCTGGTCGATATCAGCAAGGTTGAAGACATTGAACAATACCGTGGCAAGTTAAAGGGCAAGATCATCATGACCCCTTCGACCTCGCAGTACGAGGTCAGTTTTGAGCCCCTGGCCAGAAGGCTCACCGAGGAAGACCTCGAGAGGATATCCACTGTTTCAGTCGGCGGCACTCCTTCGCGAAGGATGATGGGCGACTGGATGGCCATGAGGGAGCTGCGGAACAAGATAAATGAGTTTCTGAAGAGTGAGGAGGTGGCAATGATAATAAGCCGCGGTAATGCCTTCAACATACCCCGTTCCTCCGGAGCATCATATGACGGCAAGGGTCAGCCGCCTGTGACGGAGATCAATATCCCCCAGGAACCCTACGGAAGGATGGAGCGACTGCTCAAAAAGGGCGTGAAGGTTGAGGTCGAGGCTGAGATAAATGCAGAGTTCACCCCTGACAGGAGTGTTTACAACGTCATTGCCGAGATACCAGGCACCGATCCGAAGCTGAAGGAGCAGGTGGTTCTGCTGGGCGGGCACATCGACTCGTGGCATGGCGGTACAGGAGCTGCCGACAATGCATCGGGATGCATTGTTATGATGGAAGCCATGAGAATACTGAAGTCGCTTGACGCGAAGCCCCGCCGCACGATACGTATAGCTCTCTGGGGCGGTGAGGAGCAGGGTCTGTACGGTTCGCGCGGATATGTTTCCAAATACCTGTTTGACAGGGAGAAGAATGAGAAGAAGCCTGGCTATGACAAGTTCTCTGTCTATTTCAATATGGACAACGGCACGGGTCGTTACCGCGGCATCTATCTCCAGGAGAACAACCTTGTACGGCCTCTCTTCGAGGAGTGGATGGAGCCGATGGAGGATATGGGGTTCAGCACCATTGCCATTCGCAACACCGGCGGCACAGACCACCAGAGCTTTGACGGTGCAGGGCTGCCCGGCTTCCAGTTCATTCAGGATGAGATCGAATACGGACGCGGTTACCACACCCTGGCTGACACATATGAGCGTCTGCTCATGCCCGACCTGAGGCACAACGCAATAATAACGGCCTGGCTGGCATGGAACGCTGCCATGGATGATGACCTCATGCCGCGCAAGCCGGTGATGAAATCAACGGAACAGAGATCGCCCTTCGGATTCTGACCTGCAGGGCGGGCTCACAACTTTTAGTGTTTTTCAATTCTGTTAATGTCAAAGAGGCTGACCCGTAAAAAAGTCAGCCTCTTTTGTTCTTATAGGGAGAATGAACTGAGCTCAACGGGGTTCCCGTGGGGGTTCCTCCTGATTAATAATAAATGCCCTTCACCGGGTAAACGGGAAGGGCATTTGATGTTTACTGGATAAAACCTTTCGCCCTCGGGTGAAAGGTTCGTGAGAGACCAGATAATTATTTGGTTATACCCTCGAGGTCAAGGATGAAGGCATATTCCAGTGCCACGGTCTTCAGTCGCTCGAAGCGGCCTGAGGCGCCTCCGTGGCCTGCGGTCATGTTGACATCCATTATGAGGATGTTGTCATCGGTCTTCATGTCGCGCAGTTTGGCAACCCACTTGGCCGGCTCCCAGTACTGCACCTGGGAGTCCCAGTAGCCCGTTGTCACCAGCATGTTGGGATACTCCTGCTCCTTAACCTGATCGTACGGTGAGTATGAGAGCATATAGTCATAGTACTCCTGCTTGCGCGGATCGCCCCACTCATCCCATTCGAAGGTGGTAAGGGGTATTGAGGCGTCAAGCATGGTACTGACAACATCAACGAACGGTACGGCGGCTATCACGCCATTGTAGAGTTCCGGCTCCATATTGACAATGGCGCCCATCAGCAGTCCGCCGGCACTGCCACCCATGGCGTACAGATTTTCGGCCGAGGTGTATTTCTCGCTGATAAGGAACCGTGCACAGTCGTTGAAGTCGGTAAAGGTGTTAATCTTCTTCAGCAGCTTGCCGTCCTCGTACCACTGGCG
>CAZFIF010000274.1:0-2564 GCA_964519065.1 uncultured Rikenella sp. | reverse complement strand
CCACCACATGGTACATAACCCCGCTGTTACCCTCCGGAGCAACCTTCCAGTCGAACACCAGGTCGAAATTGGCATATTCTTTTCTTGTAACGATATATCCGGTGCTGTCACTGCCGGTACCGTCTGCCGCGAGGCATCCGTCGTCAATGCCCCAGCTGCCTGTGCCTTCACTGTTGTACAGTCTCCAATGGTCAAGGGTGGTGCCGTCAAAGAGAAGCTCCCATCCCTCAGTTATCTCCGCATCAGTAAGCCGGCTTGCGGTTCCTGCACAGCCTGCGGTAAGCATCGTGCTGGCGATAGTGATAATAAGTATTGATCTCTTCATGTCGGTTATTATTTGTTGAGCACCTAAATTAACACATAATCATATAAGTCCAATTATCACTTTAACTCTTTTATATTCCGGAAGTGGCTTTGATTATTATCTGCCAGTGCATAATCAGGCGTTTTTCTGTAAGTTTGTTACTAAATGGCATGCCACTTATGAAGCTGAGGACTGACACCACCATTGCTGCGCCCGCAACAGGCACTGGCGGGGCCCTTGCCGTTATCAGGGTAAGCGGTCCGGATACCTTCCGGATAATCAGTGAGCTCTTTTCACCCGCCAGCGGCAAGGACCTTCGGGAAGCCGGAGGTTACACGGTTCATTACGGACAGGTGAAGGAATCGGATGAGTTCATTGATGATGTGGTGGTTACTCTCTACAGGTCTCCTGCCTCTTACAGCGGAGAGGATGCCGCTGAGATAAGTCATCATGCTTCTCCCTGGATCGCGCACAAAATAATGGAGATGCTCCTGGCCTGTGGTGCCACCGTGGCCATGCCCGGAGAGTTCACGATGAGGGCATTCATGAATGGCAGGATGGATCTCTCACAGGCAGAAGCCGTGGCTGACATCATTGCCGCCGACTCCGCTGCTGCGCATCGGCTGGCATCGTCACAGCTGCGCGGCGGGCTGTCGTCGGAAATCGAAAAGCTGCGCCGGGAACTGCTGCAGTTTGCGTCACTAATTGAGCTGGAACTCGACTTCAGTGAGGAGGATGTACAGTTCGCTGACCGCTTTTCAATGAGTGAGACTGTCATAAAGATCAAGAGCCTGGTGGATAGGCTGGCATCATCATTCCGTTTGGGCAATGCCATAAAAAATGGAATACCGGTGGTGATCGCCGGGAAGCCCAATGTTGGCAAATCATCCCTGCTCAACCTGCTGCTTCAGGAGGAGAGAGCGATCGTCTCCGAGATTCCCGGCACTACCCGCGATACCGTGGAGGAGGTGCTGCACGTGGGAGGCCTCCTCTTCAGGTTTATTGACACTGCAGGACTGAGGCAGTCCGATGATGAGATAGAGTCACTCGGCGTGGAGCGTACAATGAAGAAGCTTGAGGCGGCGGAGGTGGTGCTGGCTGTTGCGGAAGCCACCGACAGTGCCGGGGAACTGGCCGCATTTGCATCCTCAGTGGCGGAGATGACCGGAGACCGCAAACCAAACGTTATCATGGTTGTCAATAAAAGTGACCTGATAGAACCTGATCAGGCTGAGTCGCTGATGAGGGAACTGGCACTCCTCTGTCATCTGCCGGCAGTTGCCGTTTCGGCGAAGGAGGCAACGGGAATAGAGGAGCTCAGGAACAGGCTGCTGGAAGCAGTAGAGACAGGGGTTATCGATTCTCCTCAATATATTGTCACCAATGCCAGACATTACGAGGCACTGAAGAGGGTCTCTGAAAGCCTGCAAAGGGTCCTTGACGGTTTTCGCGACGGGATACCCACGGTATTGATAGCCACAGACGTGCGGCAGGCGATTTACTACCTGGGACTCATAACCGGCCAGATAACCCCGGATGATATCCTGGGCGAGATCTTCTCACGCTTCTGCATTGGAAAATAACTCAGGCAGCAGACGCCCACCGTAAAAATACCCGGCTCCGCACCTGAATATCTCCGTCAGGAGTTCTTCATTATCTCCTGCACCATCCTCGTGACGGTCCGGAAGTCTATTTTTCCGGAACTCATCATCGGCAGATCTTCGATTACTATGAACTCCCTGGGAAGATAGATGGCAGGCAAATCTGTCATCATGCTGCGCAGAATATGAGTTTTATTTACCTCCTGTGAGACTGTCGCCACTATGGTTGATCCCTTTTTCTCTTCCTGTACCTCAACCACACAACATTGCACACCTTCCGGAAGATACTTTTCAAGCACATTTTCAACCTTTACAAGCGACACCATCTCTCCTCCCACCTTGGCAAACCTCTTGAACCTCCCTGCATGCCACAGGTATCCCTCTTCATCAAAAAAGCCCATGTCACCCGTATTGTACCAGCCGTCAACCAGCACCTCTGCAGTCAGCTGCGGGTCGTCATAATACCCCTTCATCACACAGTCGCCCTTGACAAGTATCTTGCCTACTTCACCGGTCTTGCAATCCTTGCCGGTCTCAAAATTTTCTATCCTGACAGTGACACCCGGGATAACCTTGCCGGTGCTTCCCGGTTTGTTGAACTCAATGGAGTTGGCCGAAATCACCGGTGATGTCTCCGTGGCACCGTAACCTTCCATGAG
>CAZFIF010000273.1:0-2575 GCA_964519065.1 uncultured Rikenella sp. | reverse complement strand
CCTCGATGACCTGCACGCTCTTCTTCCTGCCGGGTATATTGAGCAGCACACCCAGTCCTGCCTTGCGAAGATCCCACACCCTCGCCATCTCGTCGGTGCCGGTAAACAGCGGGAAATGATATCCGTAGCCTGCTGCAATCATATCTCTCTCCATCGCCGAGGCTGTCTTCTCTATCTCCTGAAAAGTCGGCCGGATGATCTCAATCAGCAGTATTGCCTTCGGATCTCCCTTGATGAAGAAGCGGTTTTTGCTCTGCTCAATGTTGTCGCCGGTGCAGTTGACTATATAGTCATCTATCAGCTCCACGGCGGCAGGTGAGTGCTTAAGCACGATGATGTTGGCCCTGACGGCATCCTGGAGGCTGTTGAAGTGGGCGCAGAGCAACCCGGTCTTCTGTTCCGTCACCGGCACCAGGTTCAGCTTCATGGCGGTGGTGAAGGCCAACGTGCCTTCCGAACCTGCCAGGAGCCTGCATACGTTTATCTTTTCTCCGTTACCGGTGAAGGGGTCCGTCCTCAGCAGTGCATCGAGGGCATAACCGTTGTTCCTGCGCCGCAGCTCCGGATGAGGGAACTCCCTCTCTATCTCCTCAGCATTTCGCCGGTCGGAGAGGATGTCGCGGAGATTCCTGTATATCTGTGTCTCCAGCAGCCCGGGGTCACCGTCGCACTTGGCCTTGAACTCTTCAGTGGTGAGAGCACCGAAATGAACCTCAGAACCGTCGGAGAGTACGGCATCAACCTCGAGGATGTGGTCTCTCACGCTGCCGTGGATGATGGAATGCGCACCGCATGAGTTGTTGCCCAGCATGCCTCCCATGCAGCAACGGTTTGCGGTGGAAGTCTCGGGACCAAACTGCAGGCTGTGAGGGGCCACATGGCGGTTCAGCTCCGCCAGCACGACGCCGGGTTCCACCTTAATCCAGTGCTCTTCGGGGTTGAACTCCAGTATGCGGTTCAGATGTTTCGATATATCCATGACTATCCCCGGTCCCACCACCTGGCCTGCCAGCGAGGTGCCGGCCCCGCGGGGTATCACCGATGTGCCCTCGTTGCGGGCAAAGGCAATTATCTTTTTAATGTCTTCAGGGCCGGCAGGCCTCGTCACAGCAAGAGGCACCTCCCTGTATGCCGAGGCATCCGTGGCATAGAGTATGCGCTGCGTGATGTCAGTATAGAGATCACCCCTGATCTCACCCGCAAGCCTTATGAACTTCTCTTCCGTTATCATATCACTCCCTGGGATCCTGTTACTGTTCGTTCTTCTTGAGTCCAAACCCGGGATCGATCTTCAGGAACAGTATCGAGAGCATCCCAGGAATCGTGCATATCAACACCCAGATGAAGAAGTGTTCATAGCCTATCGCCTCGTATATCTTTCCCGATACCATGCCCGGCAGCATCATCCCCAGGGCCATCAGTGATGTGCCTATGGCGAACTCGGCGGTCTTGTATTTGCTCTCCCCCACATAGTAGAGCATGAAGAGAGAATAGGCCGTGAACCCGAAGCCGTAGCCGAGCTGCTCGGTGGCGACGGAGAGGTAGATTCCCAGGTCACCCGGCATGGGCTGGGCATATGCAAGATAGACATATACCAGGTTGGGAAGGTTCATGGCCACAGCCATGTACCAGATCAGCTTTTTCAGCCCGTACTTCGCCGCAAGGATGCCGCCGAGGATGCCGCCTATGGTCAGGCAGACCATACCGAGGGTGCCGTAGATGATTCCGTACTGTGCCGATGTCAACCCTATGCCGCCCATGCTCCTGGAATCGACAAGGAAGGGAGTGGCGATCTTCACCAGCTGTGCCTCACCAAGCCTGTAAAGAAGAAAGAAGGCAAGGGCGGCGACAACACCCGGCTTGCTGAAGAAGGAGACGAAGACCTCAACGAAGACCTTCAGGCTTACCTTCTCACGGATTTCGTTCTCCGCAGGCCGGGGAAGGATATAACGGTTGTAGAGCGCCAGCAGAAGGAGCAGCAGCCCCAGAACACCCAGCGAGACAGTCCAGCTGAAGGCTATATTTCCCGCGGTGACGCCAAACTCCGCTGTTGTGACCTCCTTGAGGTTATGGTGCGTCTTCAGCGAAACGGCAGCAGGAACGTTCCAGTTGCTGCCGGTGAACTCGAACCTGCTTACCTGGTTCCTGGGTATATCGATATCCTTGCTTCCGCCTTCGCGGGCGATGTTGACAACGATGGTCTCCCCCTCCTCCGGCGGAGCGGAGAGGGCTATATATACAACGGCGGAGTCGAGCTCTGAGACCCCTGCCTCCCACAAAGGAACGGTAATCTCATCGGGGTAGAGTAGTATCCGGGGTTCTCCGGGCTCTTCCTTAATCTCTATAAGCGCAGGATCAAATGGATGATAATCGGTCATACCCACTGATCGCGCCTCAAAAGAGAGAGGCTCAAGACCGGTATTTTTCTGAACTATCCCGGCAACCAGCGGGATGAGCCCCAGCGCAGTCAGCATGGCAAAACGGTAGAAGGTGCTTCGTATACCTACGAAATAGGCCTGCTTGTGCTGGTTGAGGGCATACATGTAGAACCCGTCGGCGGCAATGTCATGGCTGG
>CAZFIF010000272.1:0-2628 GCA_964519065.1 uncultured Rikenella sp. | reverse complement strand
CCAGATCAGGGATCGGTCCATGGGTCGGATCAGGAATCAGATCATGGATCAGTCGCGAGGCGGGTTCAGCGGCAGGTTCAGGGAGATACCACCAAGCAAGTCCCGGTGCAGGTCAGGCAACCGGTTCAGGTAACAATTCGGAGGAGGGTTCAGCAGCCGGGGCAGGGTCCAGATCAGGGATCGGTCCATGGGTCGGATCAGGAATCAGATCATGGATCAGTCGTGAGACGGGTTCAGATGCCGATTCAGGGAGCTACCACCAAGCAAGTCCAGAAGCAGGTCAGCCAGTCGGGTCAGGGAGCTTCTCAGGAGCCAGTCCTGGGGTCAGTTCGGGGTTTGGGTATACTCAGCCGGAGGGCTGAAGAGGATATTAGCAGATATCGCCTCTGGCTTGAGTCGCACAGGTATCCCCCGAACACGATCAGGACATACACCACGATGATGGAGTCATTTCTTCGTTTTGTATCTCCCAAGGATGCTTCTGAGTGCGATGCCGAAGACCTTGTCGGGATGGTCAAAGAGTACATCCTTCCCCGCGGTTTGAGCTATTCATATCAGAATCAGCTCATAAGTGCGGTAAAAAAGTTTTACAAAGAGATCTGTAAAGAGGTCATTGATGTGGGTACTTTCACCCGTCCGCGTACCCGTCACAGGCTGCCCAATGTATTGAGCAAGGAAGAAGTCAAAAGAATACTCGCCGCCCCGGATAATGATAAGCACAGGTTGGTGTTGAGCGTGATTTACGGTTGCGGCTTAAGGCGCAGCGAGGTAATCATGCTTGAGCCCGGGGACATCGATTATGATCGTATGCTACTGACTGTCAGGCAGTCGAAAGGTTTCAAGGACAGAGTTGTACCCCTGTCTGTCAGGCTGGCGGAACAGATCAAGGATTATCTTTCCCGGCGCAAGCCAGTTATGTTTATTTTTGAGGGTCAGCGGCAGGGTAATCCTTACAGTGCCACCAGTGTAGAGAAGATCTTCAGGATGGCGTGTCAGAAGGCGGGGATTAAGAAGGATATTACGCTTCACGGTTTGCGTCACTCCTATGCAACGCATCTTCTTGAGGCCGGAACCGATTTGCGGTACATACAGGAGTTACTGGGGCACAAGAGCAGCAAAACGACCGAGATTTACACTCATGTGACTGAGAAGAGCATTCAGAAGATCAGGAGTCCGTTTGACGATTTATAGGAAATGTCTTGATATATAGCAGCTTATGAAAAGAAGATTTAGGAATGCTATTGGGGTTATTATTGCAATTCTTACCACCTGTTCTTCCGGGTGGGCTCAGCCAGGTAGCCGGGTTCCGCTTCAGCAGCCAGGCAGGGAGGCATCAGATGCAGAATATATTGATAATGATAGCAGTGCAAAGGTATTAAGGGTATTAACCTTTAATATTTATCATGGGGCAACGATGAAGGGAGATTTTGATCTTGATTACATCGCCCGTGTGATAGGTGATACTGATCCGGATCTTATTGCGTTGCAGGAGGTAGACTTCAGGACCAGGCGTGCACGGGGGTATGATCTTGGCACAGAGTTAGGCTGGAGGTTAAAGAAGGCATCTGTTTTTGGCCGGGCGATGGATTATGACGGTGGCGAGTATGGTGAGGCTGTTTTATCGCGTTACAGTTTCATCAGCACGAGGAATATTCCACTGCCGTTTACTGGCATGCGTGAGCCCAGGGCGGCGTTGGAGGTCATCACCGTTTTACCGTCAGGGGACACCATTGCATTTGTCGGAACACATTTGGATCACCTTGCCGATAACACTGACAGGATCTTGCAGGTAAGGCGGATAAACGAGGTTTTCACAGGTGTGCGGTATCCGGTCATTTTAGCGGGTGATTTGAACGCTGTTCCTGGAAGCGAGCCCATAGGGTTATTAGAGGAGTACTGGACCGGGGCGTATGATAAGGCAGCCCCTGCTCCCACCTATCCATCGGGTGATCCTGTGAAGAAGATTGACTACGTGATGTTTATGCCGTCGGAAAGGTGGCGGGTCATTTCCACGGAGGTCATTCAGGATTCAGTTGCATCGGATCACTGTGCATATCTTGTTGTGCTTGAATTACTGGAATAGAGAGGGATTTTGGAGTCTGGTCAGTTACGGGGGAAATGACAATTTTTGTGCGAGGTGTGTTAAGGGGAAGCAGAAGCATAGTGAAGATGGCAACTGCAATGCAGTAGAAGCTGGGAGGAGGGCAAACAATAAAACCGGTAACGCTTTTGCAGTGATAAAACAACTTTCTTATTAACCTGTATCATCTTACAGTGCTAGAAAAAAGTACTGTATTCTTTTCCCCGATTTTGCTGCGGTTCATTTTGTAAAATCATTCTATCTCCTGTTCCCGTTCACAAACTGTAACGCTTTGTGTTGCTGCAACTTTCCAAAGCATTCTCAAATCAAAGAGCCTTTAGCGTTTTTGAATCAAGCACTTAATATTACCAGGCAAGTTTGATAATCAATATTTCAGCGATCTGCTTTCATTCCAGGATATATCACTCACTCCCACTCCACAATAACTCCCTTTTTGGCAAAATATGCATACCTTTCGTACACATAAAAACAAGTTATGCAGCATGCTAAAACAACCCTAACCAATTGAATAAAGATATGAACTCGAT
>CAZFIF010000271.1:0-2630 GCA_964519065.1 uncultured Rikenella sp. | reverse complement strand
GTAACCGAGTAGCTCGCTATTTCCGTGAAGGGTATTTTTCCCGAAGAGGTGACTCCTTTAGTGTCAATCTCAAACAGGATCTCATTGCGGTTCACCCTCGTGATCTTACATTCAATGGTATCATTGTTGCGGGTGATGATCTGATCCTGCGGGAATACAGATAAAGCAGTACCCGTCAGGATAAGGGCCAGGAGCAGAATCCTTTTCATGTGAAGGGGACGTTAAGACTATACAGACATTTCAGTACACTAAGACATACCAAAATTATATCATTTTTTAGGACAATCTGCAACGGAAGAGGGAAAATTTCAGTAAACCGGGGAAATCCATTTCTCCGTCGGTTCGTACCTGCTCTGAGCGCTCCATCTTATACCCCTCCTTAATATCTCCAGGGCTTCAGGCACATCCATATCAGCAGCCACGTGTCCGAGAGCTGAATAGAAGACCCTGCCCCGGCCGTACATCTTCTTCCACACTACCGGCATGGTGCAGCCCGCTGACCAGTAATCGTGTTCACCGGAGAAGGTGGTGGTGGCCAGCACCCTGACGTTCGGATCTACATGCATATAGTACTGTTCGCTGTGCATGGTGAAGTCATCCAGGCCGGCGGTGACGGGGTCATCATGGTTTGTAATGTTGACCGTATAGTCAATGACTCCTCCCGGGTGGGCTACCCACTGCCCTCCCACCATGTACTGGTAACCAGGATTGTTCCTGAATGAATCCGCCAGTCCGCCGTGCCACCCGGCCAGACCCGCTCCTTCCCTCACGGCCCTCAGCAGCCCCTCCTCCTGCTGAGCGGTAATCTGTGACATCGTAAAGGCCTGGATGATCAGGTCGACATTCATCATGTACGCACTGTCAGTATATATCTCAAGCGATGATGTGGTGTCAACAACGGCGCCTTCTGAGGTGAGCCAGGGTAGCAGGATGTCGACATACCTTCCTGGCTCATGTCCATCCCATCCGCCGAAGACGATAAGCACCCGTCTGCCCTTGAGCTCCGGCTGTGACCGTTCATTGCATGAGACAGAAATTGCCACGGCCATCACAGCGAAAAATATGATCCCCTTTTTCATTGGATTGCACATTTATTTTTTAATGATCTAATGGAACTTACTTCAAAAATAATGATTAAAAATGGTTGTATGCTCCTTCTTATGCAATGCTATTTTATTGCGGGTATTTGACAAGGTCAGCCATGATCAGGGCCTATGGTTTCTTTTGCCTGCAAAAGTTAAGAAAGTGAAAGAGGTGCTGCAAAGAATAAGTAATATATTTACATTCTGACGGTCATCATACCCTGAACCCTCAATTTAGAACCTATAATAAAACCCGAGATATGAACAGAAAGACCAAATCGCTGACCAGAAGGGAGTTTCTTGGCAGCAGCGCCCTTGGTATGACCGGGGTAATGCTAATTCCATCAGTTGCCGTATCATGCAAGGGAAAGAAAGATCCCGGTCTTGTCAGGTTAGGATTCATCGGCATGGGCAGGCAGGCAATGTTTCTCCTGGATGGATTTATTCAGATTCCGGGCGTCGAAGTGCTTGCCGGCTGCGATGTGTACGGCATCAAGCGAACCCGGTTTGAGAACAGGGTGAATGAATTCTATGCAAAGGCAGGCAAGAAGACCAGAGCTAAGACCTATGAAAGGTATGAAGATCTTCTGGCACGAAAGGACATTGATGCAGTTGTCATTGCAGTGCCGGATCATGCGCACGCCATGATAGCCATTGCAGCCCTTAAGGCAGGCAAGGACGTTTACCTCGAGAAACCGATGACCTTTACCATTTATGAGGGTCAGCAGCTGAAGAAGACCGTTCGTGAAACCGGCCGGATCTTCGGACTGGGCAGCCAGCAGCGTTCCGATCCCAACTTCCGGCATGCTGTCAACCTGGTGCAGACAGGTGCCCTGGGCACTATCTCAAGGATCAATGCGCACGTAGGTGCTCCTCCGGTACCCTATACCCTGCCACCGGAGCCGGTGCCTGCTGACCTGAACTGGGACCTGTGGCTGGGACCGCTGCCGGAGACCATTCACTTCAACAACGAGCTCAACCCGCCGATATCTCTTGATCCTCCCGAGGATGAGAAGTTCTGGGCCGGTTGGAGATGGTATATAGAGACGGGCGGCGGATTCACCACCGACTGGGGAGCCCATATGTTCGATGTCGCACAGTGGGGTCTCGGGATGGACGGAAACGGTCCGGTTGAGATATCTCCCCTCGGTGACGGCACAGAGTTCATCACATGGAAATATGCCAGCGGCGTGGTTATGACATCAGAGCCATTCAACGAAAAACTGACCAAGGGGGTTAAGTTCTGGGGAGACAGGGGGTGGCTGGAGATCTCCAGGGAACACTTTGCCTCGTCTGACCCTGAGCTGATACCTGCCCCGCCGTTGGCAGGCGCTGATGAGGGTCCGTATGAGACGAAGATACCTCACCAGATTGATTTCATCGAGGCGGTAAGGCAGCGTAAGGACCCTGTTGTACCTGTGGAGAGCGGGCACAGCAGCTGTACCGTATGTACATTGGGGAACATAGCCGTTGACCTGATGCGGACACTGAAGTGGGATCCGGCCACGGAGACCTTTGTGGATGACGTCGACGGTGCTGCAGCGAAGA
>CAZFIF010000270.1:0-2649 GCA_964519065.1 uncultured Rikenella sp. | reverse complement strand
AGTGAAAACAAGAGTTACGCACAATTTGCCGAAGAGATAGGTGTTCAACCATCAGGTATTTCCCATATTCTCTCTGGAAGGAACAATCCAAGCCTTGATTTTGTCGTGAAGATGCTTGAACGGTATGAATCCCTTTCTACAGACTGGCTCCTGTTCGGTCGGGGACCGATGTACAGGTATGCTTCCCAGCCGGCACTCTTTGACGTGGAGCCGCTAAATCCGGCTCACGACGATTCCGGGCATGAACCGGTACCCGATGCTGCCTCTGAGACTTTCACGCGTCCTGAAGCGCCTGAAACCGCTCCTGGCAGGGAAAATCGGTTAGCAGACCCAGTCTCGGTGCCTGGGAAACGGCTGGAGAAGGTACTTCTGTTTTATAGTGATAAAACTTTCAATGAATACATCCCCTCCTGAAAGATTCTGATCAAATTGTCTAATTTTGCAGTCAAAGGTGCCTGATGAGCAAGAGAATTGAAGATCTGACTGTAACTGACAACCGCAGGCTGGCTCAAAGCTTTTTTGTTGTGACTGTCTCATCATCCCGGGGACTGCCGGAGATACTGCCTGGTCAGTTTGTCCAGGTGTTGGTGACGGAGAGTCCTTCAACTTTTCTGCGGAGGCCTTTATCAGTTCATGATGTCGACTACCAGTCAAACACGATTTCCCTGCTGATACAGGTGGCGGGAGCGGGTACGGAACGGCTCTCCAGGCTTCGCAAGGGAGATACCGTCAACCTGATATACCCTCTGGGCAACTCCTTCACCATGCCGGCCATGGGTGAAAAGGTACTGCTGGCCGGCGGTGGATGCGGCATGGCACCCCTGCTCTATCTGGGACGTAAGATGAGGGAGATGGGTGTTGAACCGCAGTTTGCCCTGGGATTTCGCAACCGTTCGAGGATCCTCGAGCATGAACAGTTCCGGGAGCTGGGTAGCGTGCACATCGCCACTGAGGATGGTTCGGAAGGATATAAGGGGTTTGTTACCGATATTCCGGCCTTCCGTGAAAGTCACTGGGACAAAGTCTATTGCTGCGGTCCGGAACCTATGATGAAGGCAGTGGCAAGCCTCTGCCTCGAACGTCTCATCTTCTGCGAGGTGTCGCTGGAGAACCTGATGGCTTGCGGCATGGGCATATGCCTCTGCTGTATCGTTCCTACCACCTCCGGAAACCTCTGCTCATGCACTGACGGACCGGTATTCAATATTCGCAACCTCCAATGGCAGACCTCAGTATAAAAATAGGATCGCTGGAGCTCAGAAACCCGGTGATGCTGGCATCTGGCACATGTGGCTACGGTGCTGAGCTGGAAGATTTTATCGACCTGTCAAAGCTGGGAGCAATAGTCGTCAAGGGTACCACCCTCGAGCCAAGGGAAGGCAACCCATACCCCCGCATGGCTGAGACTGCCTCCGGGATGCTAAATGCAGTGGGACTGCAGAACAAGGGAATCGATTACTTTGAAAAACAGATCTACCCGCTTCTGGCAGAGTATGATACTCATGTCATCGTTAATGTAAACGGCAATACCGTTGAAGACTATATCGAACTTGCACGGCGAATTGACCAACTGGCAGCCATCCCTGCAATTGAACTGAACATATCCTGCCCTAATGTGAAGCAGGGAGGAATGATCTTCGGTACCAACCCTGCGTCAGCCAGGGAGGTCATCTCAGCAGTCCGGAATGCCTACAGCAAAACACTGATAGTCAAACTTTCACCAAATGTCACCGATATTACCGAGTTTGCACGCATATCCGAGGAAGAGGGGGCGGAGGCGGTATCTCTCGTAAATACCCTCCTGGGTATGGCAGTGGATCCCAAAACTATGAAGCCGATACTATCGACGGTCACAGGAGGACTCTCAGGACCGGCCATAAAACCGGTGGCACTAAGGATGGTATGGCAGACCGCCAGGGCAGTGAATATACCTGTCATAGGAATGGGAGGCATAATGAACGGTGCTGATGCCCTTGAATTTATGATGGCCGGCGCAACTGCCGTGCAGATAGGTACCGCTACATTCATCGAACCACGCACAGCCCTCAATGCATTGATAAGCATCAATTCATTCCTTACGGAAAGAAAGTTGGATTCCGTCACCAATATTATCGGGATAATTAATAGGAATTAAGTCCATTTTGCTTTAAATTTGTAAATTTCCCAGCGGAATTTATATCGTTAACTAAATTATAGAAAGTGATCATGGCAGAAAATTTGCAGATTGACAATCTGGACAGAAAGATCCTTGATATTATTACAAAGAATGCCAGGATACCCTACCTGGAAGTGGCACGGGAATGTAATGTATCGGGAGCGGCGATTCATCAGAGGGTTCAGAGACTTATTCGTACGGGTGTGATAAAAGGGTCAGAGTTTAAAGTTGATCCGATAATGGTGGGGTTCAGGACCTGCGCTTATATTGGCCTTTATCTTGATAATCCCGGGAAATACAGGGAGGTGATCAAGAAGCTTGCAGATATTCCTGAGGTAATTGAGTGTCATTATACTACAGGCAATTACTCACTTTTTATCAAGGTCTATACCCGCGACAATGAGCATCTCAGGGAGGTGCTTACCGAGAAGGTTCAGGCCATTACCGGCGTTATGAGAACGGAAACGCTGATATCCCTTGAGGAGTCAATCAGC
>CAZFIF010000269.1:0-2657 GCA_964519065.1 uncultured Rikenella sp. | reverse complement strand
CGGGCTCCTGGCCCGCAACTGGCCGGGGAATTCGGCCGCGGGCCCTGCAGCAGCGGAAATGGAGGAGACTGACTTCCCACCGCCCGCCGGGAAAGAGTGTCTGCCGGTTCAAAACAGGGCCTACAGAAAAAATATCACACAGATCATAATTTAGACAGACATAAGCTAATTAGCTGCTTAACTGATTTTTATCGCTTAGAAAACTCTCTGGAAATTCCCACATATTAAGATATTCGGATATTCAGATTTGCATATCCTTTATTTTGTGTTTAACTTTGTGTCAACAAATGAAAAATAACAGAGACATGACTGCACAGGAATTCAATACAAGCATAATAGATCTGAAGGGCAATCTTCAGAAGTACGCCCTCAGTCTGACACTCGATCGCGATAATGCACTTGACCTGGTTCAGGACACCTTCCTGAAAGCCATACAGAATCAGGATAAATTCGTGGATGCCACGAATCTGAAGGCCTGGGTCTTTACTATAATGAAAAACACCTTCATCAACAATTACCGTCGCAAGATGAGGGAGAACACGATGATGGACGGCACCAATGAGTTGTATTACATCAACCTGCCGTCGGAAAAGGGCAGCATCTCTCCCGAGTCGTCCTACGCGGGCAACGAGATAGAGAAAGCCATCGATGCGCTGCATGACGACTACCGTCTGCCCTTCCGGATGCACCTTGAAGGTTACAAGTATGAAGAGATATCAGAGAAGCTGGGCCTCAAGCTGGGAACGGTAAAGAGCCGCATCTTCTTTGCACGGCAGAAGCTCATGAGTGTTCTTAAGGATTATAACGGCTAGTTTTAGGTTTATTTTTTTGCAGGAGTTAACGTTACGGGGAGGATCAGCACTGATTCTCCCCGTTTTTTTTCGTTGAAAGTGTCAGCAGTTGAAGGCGGGCCAGGACTGGACCTTCCCGTTTTTACGTTGAAAGTGTCAGCAATTACAGGCGGGCCAGGGCTGCTCCTCCCCTTTTCTGTCATGGCACGATATCTGCAGTTTTTACCGGATTGCACTTTTTGAATACCTTTATACAAAATTGACAATTATGAAGAAGTATCTTTTTGTAACCATTCTTGTTCTTGCCCTTTCGGCATCGTCCATCGAAGGTCAGGAGAGGTATCTGCAGTGTCCCGTGACCCAGGTGACTGTCTTCAGGCAGGGGGCACAGCTCTACGGTGAGATCCCGGTCAGTGTCGGGGTGGAGACTGTCGATTTCGTTGCCGGCGGTCTCTCACCATATATTGATCCCAACAGCATACAGGTCAGGGGCGAGGGAGGCTTCATGATCATGGGGGTCAGTCACCGCAACAACTACCTGGAGAATCCTGATGAGGCAGCGTCAATACGCGAGCTGCGCGACAGGATCAAAGAGCTGGATCTGAAGATAGAGGACGAGAAGACAGCCGTGGATATTCTCATGGAGAAGGAGCTCTTCCTGAAGTCGAATTACGATGTTGTCACCAACAAATCGGCCATCACCCCCGAACAGCTCAGGGCACTGCTCGAGATCTACTCATCAAACACCGAGGCTGTCAAGAGGGCGGTGCTGAAGAAGCGGAGAACCATAAAGGAGTTTGAGGAGGAGAAGCAGAAGCTGGAGAAGCAGCTTGCCGCCTCTGTCGATTTTTCCAAGATGCCCACCGGGGAGATACTTGTCACGGTGACAGGCACCAAACCGGCGACAGGCAGGCTGAAGCTTTCATACGTGGTCATGAACGCTGGATGGCGACCCTCATATGATATCAGGGTGGATGACATTGCCGATCCGGCCACCATAATCTACAAGGCCGGCATCTGGCAGAACAGCGGCATCGACTGGAAGGATGTAAAGGTGAGTCTCTCGAATGCCTCACCCATGACCGCAGGGGCACTGCCGAAACTCAATCCGTGGTTCATCGATTTCTACAGACCTATGGCTTATTCCCAGCTCGACGAGGTGGTTGTAGTTCGGGGAGTAAAATCGATGCCCTCCGCACGGGAGAAGAGAGCCGATGATGCCATGATGATGGAGGCAGAGAGCGCCCCGCTTCCCGTCACCGTCAGTGAATCAAACATCAGCTTCAGCTTCGATGTCAACGTGCCGCAGTCGATCAGCTCAGGAGGCAAAACGGAGATGGTAGAGCTGCAGAGGCTGACTGCTCCGGCCACCTACAGCTACGCCGTAACCCCCAAGCTGGCCACCTCGGCTTACCTTATGGGGTATCTCACCGACTGGGAGAAATACAACCTGTTGCCGGGTGAGTCAAACATATACTTCAGCAACACCTTCACCGGCAAGGGCTATATCAACACTGCCGAGCTGACCGACACACTGCCTGTTTCACTTGGCGCCGACAACAGCATCACCGTGAAGCGTGAGCGGAGGACCGACTATACTTCCCAGAAGCTTATAGGCTCCAACAGGATAGAGACACTCTCTTTCCTCATCTCACTGCGCAACACAAAAAACCGCACCGTCAGCGTGAAGCTGCGCGACCAGCTGCCACTACCGCAGAACAGTGACATTACCGTCGAGGCCTTGGAGCTTACCGGAGGAAAACACAATGTCACCACCGGTGAGATTGTCTGGGATCTTACCGTGGAACCGCGTCAGACACAGGAAATAATACTCACCTATAGCGTCAAATATCCGAAAAAGGAGAA
>CAZFIF010000268.1:0-2666 GCA_964519065.1 uncultured Rikenella sp. | reverse complement strand
AATCCGGCATCAAACAAAGCTTTATATGCAATTGATCGAGGTCACCGACAGGAAAACAGGGAAAATGTTCCTTGACACAGCCAGGATAATCTACAGGAATGACCCGGTATGGGTATGCCCGCTGGACAGGCATATCAATAATGTCTTCGATCCATCAGCCAACCCTTACTATAAGCACGGGGAAGCAACACGGTGGGTGCTCACCGGCGCAGATGGCAGCCTCATTGGACGCATCGCGGCCTTCATCGACCATAATCTTGCCAATACCTATGACCAGCCTACCGGGGGTATCGGATTCTGTGAGTGCATCGATGACGACGAGGCCGCCGGAATGCTCTTTGACACTGCCAGGGAGTGGCTCCGCGCCAGGGGTATGGAGGCGATGGACGGACCCCAGAACTTCGGGGAGACCGACAAGTACTGGGGACTGCTGGTTGACGGATTCACTCACCCCTCGTTTGAGATAGCATATAACCCTCCTTACTACCGGGGACTGTTTGAACGGTATGGCTTTCAGACCTACTATAAGATGGAGGGATTCCACTACGACCTGACCAAGCCGCTTGACGCACGGTTCCGAAAAATAGCGGAGTGGGTGGCCGCCAAACCGGGGTACGAGTTCAGGCATTTTACCTGGAAGGAGCAGGATAAATATGTTGCCGACTTCGCGGAGGTCTTCAACGAGGCGTGGGCCTCCTTCAAAGCCAATTTCGAACCCCTCGAGCCCGATTATATCAAGGGTGTGCTGAAGAAGGCAAAGGTGATCCTCGACGAGGAGTTTATCTGGCTGGCATATTTCGAGGGCAAGCCGATAGCCATATATCTCATGTTCCCCGACCTGAACCAGATTCTGAAGCACCTCAACGGCAAGCTTGATCCCCTGTCGTTGATTAAGTTCCTCTGGCTGAAGCAGAGAAAGACCATGACCAGGGCGCGTGGTATGCTGATGGGCGTCATCCCCAGATACCAGGGACTGGGAATAGAGTCGGCCTTTATCCTGAAACTGAGGGAAGCGATAAAGCTTAAGCCTCATTACAAGGAGGTTGAGTTTTCATGGGTTGGCGATTTCAATCCCAAGATGCGGAAGATATTCGTGTCGGTGGGAAGTGTGCCAGTCAAGAACTATATTACATACAGGTACCTGTTTGACCGGACAAAAGAGTTTAAGCGTTATCCGATACCTGACATAAAATGAGGTATTAATGAAGAGTATATTTGCCGCGCACCCGAATGATTTTTCATCGATGTTCCGGCAGACATTTGAAAATTTAATCTCAAGAGATGAAGTATGACGTTATTGTAATCGGGGCAGGCCTGGGCGGCCTGACAGCAGGAGCGAAGCTGGCCCGCGAAGGCATGAGGGTGCTGGTCGTCGAACAGCATGTCCGTCCCGGGGGGTGCGCCACCACCTTCAGGCGAGGTCCGTTCACACTTGAGGTGGGACTCCATGAGATGGACGGCCCCGGCGGCCGCGACATTAAGAACAGGATCTTCAGTGAGCTTGATGTCACCGGCAATGTCGGGTTTATACCCGTGCCCGAATTCTACAGGTTCATCAGGGGAGACCTGGCGGTGACCATGCCCCATGACCCGCAGCTGGCAGCGGCACGACTCTCAGAGATGTTCCCGGATGAGAAGGAGGGGATAGCCAGGTACTATGAACAGCTGCTCAGCCCGAAAAAGAGGCAGGCAGGCGACAGCGAACCGGATATCAGCGTAGGCAGCTTCCTGGACTCAATCATTCACAATGATGAGCTGAAGCTAATTCTGCTTGGCAACCTCGGCTATTTTCATGACGACCCATACTCGCTCTCGCTGGCATACTATTCAGTTGCCGAGGGCAGCTATTATACCAACGGAGCCAGCTTCATCAGGGGAGGCTCGCAGAGGCTCTCTGACCACCTCGCAGCCTATATCATCTCACATGGCGGGCAGGTACTGCTGAACCATCTTGTCACCCAGGTAACGGTAAAGGGTGGCCGTGCAACAGGGGTGACCTGCCGGAAAAGGAATGACCCCGCACAAAGCCCCATTGAGGCTACTGCCGACGAGATAGTGGCCAACAATGCCATCCCTGCCCTCGCCGATATCCTGCCGCCGGAACCGGCGGAGCAGCTGAATGATGAGTGCAGCGGACTGAATACCGGCGCCTCACTGCTGACCGTCTATTTCGGGTATGACAGGCCGCTGAAGGAGTTGGGGCACAGCTATTATTCCACATTCATCTATGACAGCTCGGTGAGATCGCAGGCTGACATTGCTGTCAACAACAGGGACGACTTTTCCAGGCGAAGCTTCACTTTTGTCGATTATTCCCAGATCGATTCCGGACTCGCGCCGGAGGGCAAGGGAGTGGGGGCGGTGTGCTGCATCGACTACCTGGAAGACTGGGAGGGCCTCGGCAGGGAGGAGTATAAGCAGAAGAAGGAGTATGTTGCAAAGAGCTTCATCAAAAGGCTTGGTGAGTTAATCCCCGGTTTTGAAGATGCCCTATCCTATTATGAGGTTGCCACCCCGGTGACGGTAAAGAGGTATACCCTTAATCCCGGCGGTGCGGTCTACGGTTTCGCACAGAACCCCGGCAGAAAGTACATCGATTCATTTGCCCCCATTGAGAACCTGCATTTCGCCTCTGCCTGGGGCAGGACCGGCGGCGGTTTCTCCGG
>CAZFIF010000267.1:0-2676 GCA_964519065.1 uncultured Rikenella sp. | reverse complement strand
CGCTGGCCTTCTCAGCCTATGTCAACAACTTCGGACAGTACAACAAGCTCTACGGTACCATCGGGACAATCATAGTCATCCTCATCTGGTTCTACCTCAACTCCGTGGCGCTGCTTGTAGGCTTCGAGCTGAACATCAGCATCAGGGTGGCAACCGCAGGCAACGGCAGTGCCAGCCTCAATAACGGGGTACTTGCTCAGGATCAGGCGGACTACGACGGTGCCAGCCTCAACAACGGGATCCTGGAAGAAGATCAGGCTGACAACAGCACGGGCAGCATCAACAACGGAGTGCTCGCGGAAGATCAGCCAGTATTGGAGGAAGGGAGCGTTGACAGCGATATCAGAACAGAGGGCTCAGAGGTACCAGGCAATACCATCCTCAGCAAAAGACCATAAGAGCCCTGCGCCGGAACGGTGACATCATCGTGTGAGGTAGAGCCTCCGATGATCACTCCTTGCCGCCATATTCAGGAAGGCAAACAGCTCCTTCGCCCTCTCCCCCTCATAATAGCCGCGGTTGATCTTCAACTGTCGGGTGAATAAAAGTTTCCCGTCGTCCAGGCCCGTTATCTCATAGCTGTAGGCGCCGTAGGGCCCCTCCTCCCTGACTGCCCCGGGAATAAACTCAGGGTTGTAACCTGGAGGTATCTTAAATATTATCGAATCATGTAATACAGGCATCTCAAAGACCCTGACACCTATTGTATCAAAAGGTTGGTATTCAAACGGCTCCAGGCACGGCCTGAAATGTATTCCCGGCCCTGATGAAACTGCAAAATCCGGCATGGAAAAGGTACATGAGAGGAGAGAAGCCGGCTCACCCTCACGCATCTCCGTATATGATGCACTCTCAGTAGTGAAAGTCCCCATCTCATGTTCCATGTTTAGAATTCTCCTGAGCTCCTCTTCGGATTTACCGGCATAGAACTGGTTATAGTCGAATGCCAGTCCGCGGGAACGCACTCCCAGTGCAGCTGTAGATGCCTCCCTCCTTCCTATGGTTATCATGCCTGTCGTCGACTGCATGCTGTTACTGAAAGCCGGTGTCCTGGCCAGTTTACCCCCCTCCGGTGTAACCAGCAGCACATTACGGTCAGAGGTGAAACTTCCAAGGTAGTTAAACGGAAGTGTCTGGCTGGTGCATTCCAGCCAGACAGTATCTTTCTCCAGCGGAACGCACAGGATGATATGATCAAACTGGTCGCTCACAAAGGATGTTATCATATCCAGGTTCTCTCCTGACCTGACCAGTGTGTAGTATGATTTTATCCCGGCCTCCCTGAGGAGTGCACTCATGTAGTTTGTAAGTCCCTTGCAGTCACCAAATCCTTTTTCGCCCACCTGGCTGGCCGGGGCAGGCTTATAACCTCCGATGCCCAGCTGGATGGATGAATAACGTGTACGTGACTGCATATACTCATAGAGCACCCTGGTCTTCTCCCTGTCGTCCGTTAACGGACCCGTTAGTTCAGCAACACGCTTCCTGTCCCTGTCGTTTAACTGATCAAGACCTCTGTTCAGCTCGGCAGCCCAAAGGCCAAAACTACCCCATGAACGCATGCTTCCCCTGATACCGCCGAACTCAAAATCGTCGATTGCAGCCAGCAGAACAGGCCTTCGGGCAAATGAGAGCGGCGAGAAGTACCATTTGTTTATGGCTGGTATCCCCCTTTCAGTCCAGGTATAGATATCATTCACCTCCAGCCTGACACTGTCCCCCGGTGAATGCATGTTATATTCCCGGTATCTGAAGGGGATAGACAGGGGAACAACGTACTGTACTGCAGACTCTTCAACGGAGAAGGCCGGATTGAGATGAAAGTTCCACCGCGGGAGATTAAGTACACCGTTTATGATGACATCGTAGGAGACTTCTATGGTAAACGGGTACCTGTTTACCGGGAAAACTATCCGCTTGACCCTGGCATCTGAGATGAAGCCTCCTCCTTCGCTGACATCCATTATTTTATACGAAGGGATACTCTCAATAAATTTGCCGTTGGCGTCGTAGACAGAAGCCTTTATGTTCTGAACGCTCCTGAACTTATCGTAGAAGATCTCAACAAGGCGAAGTGACTGAGCGTTCTCGTTCATCAGGGTGATCACTCTTTTATAGCTCGCTCTGGCCTTGCCCTCAGACTCTACAGTATAAACCATCTGGTCACTCCTGACTACGGCAACCGCGTTTTTTCTCAGTTCAATGGGTATCGAGTCGACTGACAGCTTATATCCGTAAGTGTTAACCGGAACAAACAGTACCAGGCCGATAAAATAAATCAGGTGTTTCATCTTCATCAGTTTAAATCTCCTTCTTTAAAATAATGACCTCAGTCTGTTTACGGATAATATTGGAGCGGAAGTTTCTCAGATCGCTGTATCGTTCCGGCGGGAAGGTCACTGCTGTAAGATTTGTCTCCGTATCAAGGATGATCTTCCTGCCCTCAGTCCTGATAGCATATTTGAATTGCCCGCCGCCGCCTGCCATGCTCAGGTTGACCGACTGGGGCAGTACCGCCACGGTCCAGCCTTCGGGGATGGTGATCTCGCATGAGTACTTCTTAAATGAGGGACATCCGATGTCCACCGGCGAGAGACGCTCATCGGCATAGAATTCATTGGAGCCGTCACGGTCGCAGACCACCGGGTTAAGGTACATGATCCCTTCTCCGGTCTC
>CAZFIF010000266.1:0-2680 GCA_964519065.1 uncultured Rikenella sp. | reverse complement strand
ATAGCCACAAGCGGTCCGGCCTTCTCTCTCAAATCCTGAAGTATTGCCATCTGAAAACTAATTAATTAAATGAATATGCCTGATTCAAAATACAGGCGACAAATATAACAAAATTCGCCAAAACAATAGGATGGGCAGAGTTCTCATTTTCATACCCTACTGAAATATGATAATTCTCATCTTTGAAATATATCATACAGTAAGATAATATCTTGTAACTTTAAAAAAAACCATACAATGTCAAGAAACCTGAGAGGGCTCTCCGCCAGAAAGGGGTTGCCGGGTGGTCTCTATGAGGAGATCAGCAGTTCAGCCGGTGAGATGCATGACACCATCGCGGACAACTTTATGACTGGCCGGTCAGCCGTGCTGGGGGTCAGTTCGTTCTATGATTTTTTAGGCAATGATCATACGGGCAGAAAGGTGTTTGTCTGTGACGGCACCGCCTGCCTTGTCTCCGGGGGGCATGAGGAGGTCAGGGGTAAGCTTTCTGCTCAGTACGCAGAGGATGAGATAGGTACGATGACCTGTCTTGGTCACTGTCATTCGAACAACGCTTTCATGGTCAATGGTGAGATCCGTATTGCGGGAGATGGCAAACCTGAGGAGTCAGTCAGGGTGGCGACGAATGCTGAAAAGCCTGCTCTGCTGCCTGAGGAGGGAGAGAAAGGAGCTTACTGGGATCTGGCACGCAAATATCTTTCCGACAGTGCTGCTGCCCTGGCTGAACTGGAGTTGTCAGGGCTCCGGGGCAGGGGTGGTGCAGGATTTCCCTTCCATATCAAGGTGAGGTCCTCGCGTGATGTTGCCGCCGACCGGAAATACGTCGTATGCAATGCGGACGAGGGTGACCCCGGGGCCTTCACCGACAAGTGGCTTCTTGAGGAACGGCCTCACTCCGTGCTCTTCGGGATGCTGATGACGGGTCTCATCACCGGCGCTGACACCGGCGTGGTGTATATAAGAGGTGAATACCCCGTGGCAGTGCGCGCGATACGGGAGGCTGTCGCCCTGCTTGAGGCAGAGGGGATAACCGCCGGAGAGACAGGTGTTTCACTTTTCCCCTTCCGGTTCCATGTGACAGAAGGTTCAGGAGCCTACATATGCGGAGAGGAGACCTCGCTGCTCAACTCCCTCGAGGGACTACGTCCCGAGGTGCGTACCAGGCCTCCCTTCCCTGCCGTCTACGGGCTCTTCGGCAAGCCAACGGTACTGAGCAACGTGGAGACCTTTGCCAATGTTCATTATATCCTCCGTGAGGGGGGCTCCGCCTTTGCGGCCCTTGGCACGGAGAAGTCGCCGGGCACCAAGCTGGTCTCTCTTGACGGGGCTTTCAACAGGCCGGGAGTGCTGGAAGTGCGCATGGGGACACCTATGAGAAGCGTCATTGATGATATGGGAGGAGGCATGCGATATCCTGTCAAGGCATACCAGATAGGCGGACCGCTGGGCGGACTGGTCCCGGTATCACGGATAGACGATCTGACACTCGATTTTGAATCGTTCAGCAGGGAAGGGTTCCTGCTGGGTCACGCCGGCATCGTTTCGATACCCTCGGGCTTCCCGATGATAAAACTGCTTGAGCACCTTTTTGAGTTCACCAGGAAGGAGTCGTGCGGCAAGTGCTTTCCCTGCAGGCTGGGATCGGTGCGGGGGCAGGAGCTCCTCGCCGGTGCGGCGGCGAAGAAGAGCAGGATTGACAGGCAGCTATTTGACGATCTTCTCGAGACCATGCAGGTGGGATCACTGTGTGCCCTGGGCGGGGGCCTTCCCCTGCCGGTGAGAAACGCACTTCAATATTTCAGCGATGAGCTGAATGAGTATTTCATATCAAAATGAGCAGAGTGATGGATAATACGGCATATATTGACAACATACCCTACCAGGTCATCCCCGGTGAAACGATACTTGAGTTCGTTCGCAGGAACAGGGACCGCGAAATTATACCCACACTCTGCCAGTCAGACAACCTCGAGAACTACGGCTCATGCCGTATCTGCTCTGTGGAGGTGGCGCTGAAGGAGGATGGCCCGGCGAGAGTCATGGCTTCATGCCATACCCCCGTGGCACCGGGATACTATATATACCCTTCCTCGGAGCGCATAAAGAGACTGCGGAAGAATATCCTGGAGCTTGTTCTCTCGGAGTACCCCCCGGAGAGGTTAGAACCGGAGGCGGGGAAGCTGCCAACGGAGTTTCAGAGAGTAGTTGCTGATGCCGGTTATCCTGAGGTACGGTACCACCGGTCAGTGAAGGAGTATGAGAAGGACAGAAGCCATCCCTATATTTGGGCCGATCTTACGGAATGCATCAAGTGCTATCGGTGCGTGAGGGCCTGTGACGAGTTGCAGGCCGAGCATGTGCTGGCTATCCATGGCCGTGGTGACGCCAGCCGCATAATAATGGGGTACGACCAGAGCGTTGTTGATTCGTCATGCGTCTCATGCGGTGCGTGTGTCCAGACATGCCCCACAAACGCACTGTCAGACAGGTATTCAACCAAAACAGTGAAGGCTGACACGATTGTACGTACCACCTGTACCTACTGCGGTGTGGGATGTGCCCTTGAGGTGAAGGTCAAAGAGGGAACGGTGATGGGCATCCAGGCACCGATTGACGGTGCCACCAACAGGGGGCATACATGCCTCAAGGGCAGATTCGCCTTTGAGTTTTACAATCA
>CAZFIF010000265.1:0-2688 GCA_964519065.1 uncultured Rikenella sp. | reverse complement strand
CAGTTTCCTGACAGCAGACTGACCTGTTCTTCCGCGCCGGGCACGGCATCCTCTCCGGTATTCCCGGTGCGGTTTTCTGACAGCATGCCGACTTGCTCCCGCCCGCCGGGCGTGGCCGCCTCTCCGGTAACCCTGGTGAGACCGTCGTCACCTGGAGCTTCACCTCCTGAGTGGCGGCAGAGGATCAGCCACAGCACAAAGATGCCTGCAGAATATATTATCACCGGTATTGTCAGCCACCACATCTTATCGTTCTGAGGTCTGATTATCTTACGGTCTGACGCTGTGCACCTGCGCTGTCATTCAGTCCAGCCGGCTAATTTATAAACTTTTACTATGACCCGCCGTGCCTGCTGCCAACTGCTGATTGCCTACTGCCGACTGCCTACTGCCGACTGCCGATTGCCGACTGCCGATTGCCGACTGCCGACTGCCGACTGCCAATTGCCGACTGCCGACTGCCAATTGTCAATTTGCCGACTGCCGATTGCCGACTGGCTACTCAGTATTCATCCCACGCCTTTATCTCCAGCTCCTTCTCGTCGAGGCTGCAGAAGGCATGGATGAAGGCTGATGCCAGTCGTGCGTTTGTGATCAGCGGAATGTTGTAATCGACCGCGCTCCGCCGTATCTGATAGTCGTTGCTCAGCTCCGTGGCCGAGAGATCCTTCGGGATGTTGATCACCAGGTCAACCACTCTCTGCCGAATCAGCTCCACGGTATTGGGCGAATCCTTCTCGTCAGGCCAGCAGGCTACCTCGGCCTCAACCCCGGCGTTGGCAAGAAATTGCTGTGTGCCGCGGGTGGCATAGAGCTTGTAACCCCGGGAATGTAACAGCCGTATAGCCTCCAGCAGGTCAGCCTTCGCCTTGGCCGGCCCCGAAGAGATAAGAACAGCCTTCTCAGGCATACGGTACCCTACGGAATACATTGCCTTTAACAGCGCCTCAAAAAAGCTGTCGCCGATACACCCCACCTCACCCGTTGATGCCATATCCACCCCCAGGACCGGGTCGGCCTTGGCCAGTCGCGAGAAGCTGAACTGAGATGCCTTGACACCCACGTAGTCGAGGTCAAAGACCGACTTGTGGGGTTTATCCCAGTGTACCTCCAGCATCACCCTGGTGGCCAGCTCTATAAGATTTATTTTAAGTACTTTGGACACAAAGGGCATGCTCCGGCTGGCGCGCAGGTTGCACTCGATAACCTTGATGTCATTCTCGCGAGCCAGGAACTGTATGTTGAAGGGCCCCGAGATATTGAGCTCACTGGCGATCTCCCTCGAGATTCTTTTAATGCGCCTCACCGTCTCAAAGTAGATCTTCTGGGGAGGAAAGACAATGGTGGCGTCACCTGAATGGACGCCTGCATACTCAACATGCTCGCTGATGGCATAAGCAATAATCTCGCCCGCCGAGGCAACGGCATCAATCTCTATCTCCTTAGCATACTCGATGAACTCCGACACCACCACCGGGTGCTCCTTGGAGACACTGGCAGCCAGCTCCAGGAAATGAACCAGCTCGGAGCGGTTGGAGACGACGTTCATGGCAGCTCCCGAGAGAACATAGGAGGGACGTATCAGCACCGGGAATCCTATCTCCTCAATGAAGCTGTCTATCTCATGAAAGGTGCGCAGTTCCCTCCACCGTGGCTGGTCGACACCCAGCATGTCACACATTGATGAGAACTTGTGCCTGTCCTCCGCCCTGTCAATCGACTCCGGGGGTGTGCCGAGTATGGGTACGCCCTGGCGGTGCAACCGCATTGCCAGGTTGTTGGGTATCTGTCCTCCCATCGACAGTATCACGCCCCGCGGTGTCTCAAGGTCTATGATATCCATCACGCGTTCGAAGGAGAGCTCGTCGAAATAGAGACGGTCGCACATGTCATAATCGGTGCTGACGGTCTCGGGATTGTAGTTGATCATCACACCACGCAGTCCCTCGCGCCTGATGGTGTTGATGGCGTTTACCGAGCACCAGTCGAACTCGACGCTCGATCCTATGCGGTAGGCTCCGGAGCCGAGAACTATAACCGACCGTTTGTCGTTCTCATACCAGACGTCGTGCTCCATGCCGCTGTATGTCAGGTAGAGGTAGTTTGTCACAGCCGGGTACTCGGCAGCAAGGGTGTCTATCTGCTTGACATATGGCACGATACCTTTACTCCTGCGGTGTCGCCGTACTGTCAGCATGGCCTCATTAATGCTGCTGTTATCCGGCCCCAGGACATGCCTCGCGATCTGGAAATCACTGAAGCCGTTGATCTTTGCATGTAAGAGCAGCTGGTCGGGCACGCTCTCCAGCGTGTGATAGTCTTCAAGCTCCCTCTTGATGTTGCTTATGTTCTGAAGCTTGTACAGAAACCAGCGGTCGATCTTCGTCAGCTCATATATTCTGTCAACATCGAATCCCTCGTCAAGTGCTCCGGCAATAGAGAAGATACGCATATCGGTAGGTTCGGAGAGCTCCTTTTCAATATCACCGAAGCTCAGGTTGCGGTTGCTTACAAACCCGTGCATGCCCAGTCCTGTCATACGAAGGCCTTTCTGTATTGCCTCCTCGAAAGTGCGTCCTATGGCCATGATCTCACCCACGCTCTTCATGCTGCTTCCGATCTCGTGGGCGACACCCTGGAACTTATTGAGGTCCCAGCGGGGTATCTTGCATACGATATAGTCGAGGG
>CAZFIF010000264.1:0-2709 GCA_964519065.1 uncultured Rikenella sp. | reverse complement strand
GTCTCAGCCTATGCCTCCGCAAAGGGCGGATTGAAGATGCTGACCCGCAACCTGGCCTGCGAATGGGCCGAGTTCAATATCCAGGTCAACGGCATCGGCCCGGGATATATCGCCACCCCGCAGACCGCACCACTGCGAGAAGAGGGGCATCCCTTCAATACATTCATAATCGGACGGACACCCGCGGCCAGGTGGGGAAGACCCCAGGACCTGGAGGGACCGGCAGTGTTCCTTGCCTCCGGGGCCTCTGACTTCGTCAACGGACACATACTCTACGTTGACGGAGGTATACTCGCCTATATCGGCAAGCAACCTAAATGAATGATACATGACAGAACGAAACCGCCATCTGCCAGAGCTCAGAAAAATATATCCGGCAATAAATTATATGTAAGCGCTATTCGACCAATAATAAACCTCTCACAAATGAAAAAAACACTCATTCTGCTCTTCTCCGCCGTGATAGTAAGCGGTTGTGGCGGCGACCGTGCAAAAGTCAAAATCGAAAACCCACTCCCCTTTGACAGGAGCGCGGAGACCGTTGAGATATCCCTCGCCTCAATCGCAGAGAAGCTGCCTGACTGCAATCCCACGGAGCTTCTTGTGACAGACCGCAGCGGAACCGAGATCCCGTCACAGCTCATCTATGCCGGAAAAGCCAAACCACAGTCGCTGATCTTTCAGTCTGACCTGAAAGCCAACTCGTCGTCGGTATACTTCATCGAAAAAGGAACGCCTTCAGAATACGAGTCCAAAGCTTACGGGCGGTTTGTTCCCGAGAGAATGGACGACTACACCTGGGAGAATGACCGCATCGCCTTCCGCATTTACGGTCCTGCCCTCATTGCCAAGGACGGTCCCAGCAACGGCCTCGACGTCTGGGTCAAACGGACTGACAGGATGGTGATAGACAGATGGTACTCCGAATACCTTGCCGGGAAGAACAGCTATCATGATGATAACGGCGAGGGGTGCGACAGCTACAAGGTGGGACGCACCCTGGGAGCCGGGGCGATGGCCCCCTTCGTTGACGATTCCCTCTGGCTGGGAATCAACTTCGCTACCTGGGAGAGACTCGACAACGGCCCGCTGCGCACATCCTTCAGACTGACATACCCTCCGTTTGAGGTACGCGGAGTGATGATAACCGAGACCCGCACCTTCTCACTCGATGCCGGCAGCCAGATGAACCGGGTGATGGAAGAGTTTTCAGGGTTGGACAAGGTCTTCACCGTGGCTGCAGGAATAGCCAGGAGAGATGAAGGCTCAGCACTGCTCTTCCCCCCTGAAAAAAATGCTATCGCCTATCGACTTGACGGCGGGGAAGGGGGTATAACATACGTCGGGACTGTACTGACCACCACCGCCTCGGCCGTCCAGGAGAACAGTGAACACCTGATGATCATCACCAGGTACATCCCCGGCACCCCGCTGGTATACTATACCGGCGCAGGCTGGAGCAAGTGGGGCTTTGAGACGGACGATGCCTGGAAAGATTATATTGACAAATTCTCTCAGAGGCTGAACAGCCCGGTCAAAGTGACACTGAAGTGACCGTTGGGAAAAAGCATTCCTATTACCACCCCGAATGAAAACAAAAGCCCTCACACTGATAATTGCCACCCTCACCCTGGCATCACTCCTCCCCTCATGCCACAGCCGCAGCAGCAGCCGTGGCAGCACCGGGAAAGGACTGACATCACCACTCTGGTCGGTACGCATGGCCGAATCGGAGATGATCCGCAACCCCTCACTATGGATGGTTGACTTCGTTACGGAAAAGAAGTGGAACTACACTCACGGACTGATGGGCCTTGCGGTCATGAGACTCAATGAGGCAACGGGCGACAGCAGGTATTTTGAATATGCAAAGGGTTATGCCGACTCACTCATCGACGAAAACGGAGTGATCTACAGCTACAAAAAGGAAAACTACAACATCGACCACGTAAATCCCGGGAAGATGATGTTCCTGCTACATGACCTGACCGAGAATCAGCGATACGAAAAGGTGATACATACTCTCAGAGAGCAGCTCGAATCACAGCCCAGGACCCCAGAGGGAGGTTTCTGGCATAAGAAGATCTACCCCGACCAGATGTGGCTCGACGGCCTTTACATGGGTGCTCCATTTTATGCTGAATATGCACTGAGGTATGACCGGCCGGAGGATTTTCAGGATGTGGTTAACCAGTTTCTTATCGCTGCTGCGAATACCTATGATCCGGAAACCGGGCTCTACAGGCACGCCTTCGATGCCTCCCGGAAGATGGCATGGGCTGACCCTGTGACCGGGCAGGCCCCTCATGCCTGGGGACGGGCCATGGGGTGGTTCTCTATGGCAATTGTTGACGTGCTTGACTTCCTGCCGGAAGATCAGCCCGGCAGAGATGAACTGATTACCATATTGCGCACAATGGTTGACAGTCTGGCTGAAATACAGGACCCGGAGACGGGAGGATGGTACCAGGTGCTTGACCGGCCGGGTGATCCGGGTAACTATATCGAAACTTCCTGCACCGCCATGTTTGCTTATTCCCTCTTCAAAGGGGTAAGGAAAGGATACCTCGACAGCGACCGTCTTGACATAGCCATAAAAGCCTACGAAGGGCTCATTGAAAACTTCATTGAGGTTGATGAGGAAGGGCTGGTGACAATGACAAACATTTGCGGTGTGGCGGGACTCGGGGGCGACCCTTACCGCGACGG
>CAZFIF010000263.1:0-2736 GCA_964519065.1 uncultured Rikenella sp. | reverse complement strand
TGCCAGGTAGCCCTGCCCTCCGCCACCCAGAATGAGATAAGCGGCGCTGACGCCGAGACCCTGGTTAAAAACGGATGCTTCGTGGTCTCTGAAGGTGCCAATATGCCATCTACACCCGATGCGGTGAATGTATTCCTGCACCACAAGATCCTCTATGGCCCGGGTAAGGCTGCCAATGCAGGCGGAGTGGCTACATCAGGACTCGAGATGACACAGAACTCCATGCGCCTGTCATGGTCACGGGAGGAGGTTGACACTCGCCTGCACCGCATTATGAAAGACATACATGCCACCTGCGTGAAGTACGGTACACGCAAAGACGGTTTTATCAACTACGTCGACGGAGCCAATATCGGCGGATTTGTGAAGGTTGCCGAGGCCATGCTGGCCCAGGGAGTGGTGTAGAGCGTGAAAAAGATCTTCAGAGAGACCTCCTTTGAGCTCCTCATGCAGAGGAGAGTTCAGTATGTTCTCCTGATCTGCAGCAGGTACGACGCCTTCATTATGGAGGAGGACGGGAAAATTGATGAGAAGGTTTTCAATGATTACGTCTCATTCAATCTTCGCTATCCTCCCCGGTTCGTGCATGTCACATCTGCTGAAGAGGCACTGGAGACACTGGCCACAAGACAGATCGATCTGATCATAAATATGCTGAGCATCAGCGATATGGATCCGTTCGATCTGTCTCTGAAGATCAAATCCCTATACCCTGAAAAGCCTATAGTCATCCTGGCTCCCGTCTCCAGGGAGATAGCCATCAGGCTCGACAGCGAAGAGCTGAAGTGTATCGACTATGTCTTTAACTGGCTGGGAAGCACCAATATCCTGCTTCCCATAATCAGCCTGATAGAAGACAAGCTGAATGTCGATGAAGATGCCCGCCATGAGGGTGTCCAGTCGGTACTGCTCGTCGAAAGCTCCATACGGATGGCTACGGTATACCTGCGGCACCTCTATGGCATAATACTGGAACAGTCGCGCCGGTATATGAGAGAGGGTCTTAACGAGCATCAGAAGATGATGCAGATGCGCGGCAGACCCAAGATCCTGCTTGCCACCAGCTGCGACCAGGCCCGTGAACTCTTTGAAAAACACAAAACAGAGTTGCTGGGCGTCATCAGTGATGCAGAGCTCTACCGCAACGAGAACAGGAAGAGCGGCACTCTGGACGACTTCTTCAGGCAGATCAGGGATTTTGATGCCGGAATACCCATAATAATTCACTCGTCCGATCCGGAAAATGAAAAGGTTGCAGGCGAGTACGGAAAAACATTCCTGAACCATAACTCGCCCACCCTGCCAGCGGACCTGGAGGCTCTTCTCAAAATACATTTTTCCTTCGGCGATTTCATCTTCACCGACCCGCAGACGGGTGCGGAGATAGCGAGGATATCAGACCTTCAGAGTTTACAGCGCAAGCTGTTTGAGATCCCCGATGAGTCGCTTCGTTACCACCTCTCTCTGAACCATCTCTCAAAATGGCTCTACGCCAGGGCTCTCTTTTCGCTGGCGGAGTTTCTGAAGGAGATCAGCCTCGACGATTTTTCAAGTCTTGACCAGGCCCGCCGCTTTATTTTCGACACCATCGCCAACTTCCGCCGCAGCAAGGGACACGGCGTGATTGCCGATTTCTACCGGGAACATTTTGATGAGTACCTTACCTTTACCCGTATCGGTGAGGGATCAATGGGAGGCAAAGCCCGCGGACTGGCATTCCTCGATTATCTTGTAAAACAGAACGGCAGATTTGAAAATTTTGAGGATACCGTAGTCTCCATCCCCCGCACCGTGGTGCTCAGCACTGACGTGTTCGATGAGTTCATCGCTGACAACGCCCTGCTGGAGATCGGCCTGTCAGACAAGAGCGACAAGGAGATCCTCGATGCCTTCATCAAGGCGAGGCTGCCGATGCGAATACACAAGGACCTGCTCGTCTTTATATCAATAATAAGCGGTCCGGTGGCGATCAGGTCGTCAAGCCTGCTGGAAGATTCTCATTTCCAGCCCTTTGCCGGTGTTTATTCTACCTACATGATCCCCAAGGCTGACAATGATGTGATCATGCTTGACCTGCTGAGCACCGGCATCAAGAGCGTCTACGCTTCTGTCTTCTTCAGGGGAAGCCGCGATTATATGAAGGCCACCGCCAACCAGATCGAGGAGGAGAAGATGGGTATCGTACTCCAGGAGGTGTGCGGTCAGCAATACGGAAACCGCTTCTATCCTACAATCTCCGGCGTCGCACGCTCCATTAACTTCTACCCTGTTGAGCCTGAGAAGCCGGAGGACGGATTCGTCTGCCTTGCCTTTGGCCTGGGAAAATATATCGTTGACGGAGGCATCGCACTGCGATTTTCGCCAAAATATCCCGGCAAGATAATCCAGCTGTCAGACACCACGATGGCTTTGCGTGAGACACAGCAGGAATTCTATGCTCTCGACCTCAACCCCGCAAGCTTTGTCCCCAGCACCGACGACTCGGTCAACCTGCTTCGGCTGAAGGTCAGCGATGCCGAAAATGACGGCACCCTGAAGTTTGTCGCCTCTACCTATGACTACCAGGATGATATGCTGCGCGACGAGCCCGTGGAAGGAGGTAAAAAGGTAGTCACCTTCGCCAACATCCTGAAATATGACCTCTTCCCGCTGTCAGAGATACTGCAAAAGGTCCTTGAGATCGGGCAGCAACAGCTGAATAACCCCGTTGAGATTGAATTTGCTGCCAACATAGAC
>CAZFIF010000262.1:0-2770 GCA_964519065.1 uncultured Rikenella sp. | reverse complement strand
ACATGTACGCCGGTGACCCGGGATTTTACAAAAAGGATATGGAGGCGATGAAGGCTGTCACCATGGCCGATGTGCAGCGCGTATATGATAAGTATATCAAAGGCAGGAATTACGTGGCTACCAGTTTCGTGCCCAAAGGCAAGGTTGAACTGGCAGCAGAGGGATCAGCCGATGCCGGTATCGAAGAGGAGAACATCCTCACAGCCACCGAGGTGAAGATAGAGGGTGGTGCTGCTGAAGAGATTCAGAAGACACCGACCTCTTTTGACCGCTCCGTGCAACCTCCCTTGGGTCCTGATGTGTCGGTTACCGTACCGACCGTCTGGAGGTCGTCGCTGGCAAACGGCATGCAGCTTTTCGGCATAGAGCATTCCGAGGTGCCTCTTGTACAGTACAATATTGTTATTGAGGGAGGCCACATGCTTGATGACATCAACGCACCGGGTGTGGCCAACATGCTGGCGATGATGCTCAATGAGGGAACACAGAACAAGACCCCCGAGGAGCTTGAAGAGGAGATTGACCTTCTGGGTGCAATGATAAGAGTATCAGCTGATGATGAAGATATCACCGTGAGCGTCAACACGCTTACACGCAATTTTGAGAAGACCCTCGCCATCGTTGAGGAGATGCTTCTGGAACCACGGTGGGATTCGCTTGCCTTTGAGATTACCCGCACACGGGTTCTGAACAATCTGCGGCGCAGCTCCATTGATCCCACATACCTTGGCTCAAGGGCCCTGGCCAGGCTTACGCTTGGCGAAGAAAACATCTTTGCCACCGATGTTTCAGGCACGGTTGAGAGTGTGAAATCGATGACCATGGAGGATCTCAAGGCATTCTATGAGAAGAATATTTCACCCTCGGTAGCTAGGTTCCTGGTTGTGGGTTCGGTAGACCAGGCAGGCGTGGAGAAGGCTCTTGCCAGGCTCGGGGCCGACTGGAGTGCCAAAGAGGTGCAGATACCCGGGATCGCCTACGCACAGACACCTGAAAAGGCAGGGGTTTATTTCGTGGATGTGCCCGGCGCAAAGCAGTCTAATATCTACATTGGAGCTCCCGGAATTCCCCGCAGTCACCCCGACTACTACCCGGCCTATGTCGCTAACTACAAGCTTGGCGGCTCATTCAACGGATATGTAAACCTTGTTCTCAGGGAGGAGAAAGGCTACACCTATGGTGCCAGGACAAGTTTCAACGCACAGAAGCATTACGGGACCTTCGTCGCCAGCTCGGCCGTACGTTCCACAGCCACCCTTGAGTCGGCAGAGATCTTCCGTGACCTTATGAAGCAGTACCGGGACGGTGTCTCGCAGGGCGACATTGACTTCACGAAGGATGCACTGCTCAAGGGCAATGCCCTGAGGTTCGAGACCCACAGGGCGCTGCTGGGAATGCTCGGAACCATGAGTGAGCACGGACTGCCGGATGATTATATTGCACGTGAAGAGGATTATGTCAGGAAAGTTACGGTTGATGATGTAAATGCCACAGTGCAGAAATATATTGACCCGATGAAGATGTATTATGTTGTTGCCGGCGATGCCGCAACCCAGCTCAGGGAGCTTAAGAAACTTGGCTTCGGTGAACCGGTGTTAATCAAATAAATTTCAAGATATGAAGAGAATTTCAGCATTACTGATTTTGGCTGTATTGATCCTGGCTTCAGGATGCAGCGGAAACAAGACTGGTACACTTTCCATCCCCTATGAGAGCTACAAGCTTGACAACGGGTTGACGGTGATACTCAATGAAGACAGGTCGGACCCCATCACCTCGCTGGTGATACTGTATCATGTGGGTTCAGGCAGGGAGGTTCCCGGAAAAACCGGGTTCGCCCACCTCTTTGAGCACATGATGTTCCAGCGTTCCGAGAACGTTGGTGAGGATCAGTTCTTTAAATATATTGAGGGCGCCGGAGGGATGCTCAACGGTGGCACCAGCAATGACATGACGATCTATTACGAACTTGTACCAAAGAATTCGATTGAGATGGCTATGTGGCTCGAGTCAGACCGCATGGGTTTCCTTCGCAATACTGTCACCCCGCAGTCATTTGCCCTTCAGCAGAATGTGGTGCAGAATGAAAAGCGGCAGATGGTCGATAACCGTCCGTATGGATTCACTAATGACGTTGTCCTTAAGAATCTGTATCCTGCGGGACATCCCTATAGCTGGACAGTTATCGGGGAGATGGAAGATCTCGCCAATGCCACCATTGAGGATGTGAAGGAGTTTCACAAGAAGTTCTACATACCCAACAATGCTACGCTTGTGGTCTCCGGTGATTATGAGACTGAGGAGATAAAGGCTCTGATAGAAAAGTATTTCGGGGAGATCCCCGCCGGCGAGGAGCTTGAGGATCCGGTGCCGATTAATATCACGCTGTCAGAGACGAAGAAACTGTATCATGAGGATGCCTTTGCACGTGCCCCTCAGTACACTATGGTCTATCCGGTTGTAGAGCAGTTCACAAAGGATTCCTACTCACTCGATGTGCTGGCGCAGCTGCTGGGGGATGGGAAGAAGTCGCCCCTGTACAAGGTCCTTGTCAAAGAGAGGAAGCTTACCTCGAATGTGAGAGCTTACAACCAGTCGCAGGAAATTGCCGGCCAGCTTGAGATAAGCGTCACCGCTAACCCCTCCACCAGTCTCGATGATGTTGAGAATGCTATTTTCGAGGCGTTTGAGAGGTTTGAGACTGAGAAGTTCACCGAGAGGGATCTGGAGAGGATCAAAGCCGGCCTGGAGACCAATTTCTACTCCATGC
>CAZFIF010000261.1:0-2799 GCA_964519065.1 uncultured Rikenella sp. | reverse complement strand
GGGTGGTGATCTCATATGATGACAGTCCCCTGTGCAGCGGCAGCGACCAGCTGGTAACGTCGTACGGTTCTATCACCTCTCCGCCGGGGGAGTAATGTCTTACAGGGAACTCCTGGCTTTCCATCACCTCCTTTACAAAAGCCCTGAAAGGCTGTGCCAGCGGGTAGACAAAATCACCTGCTCTGAGGTTGATGCCGTCAAGCGTATGGTCAGCCGTCAGCCTGTATCCGTCTACGCCGTGCTCCCGCATAAGGTTGACGAAGCGGATGAGCTCACTCTGGTCGGCCTGTGCGGCAGGCACCACGTAGTAGAATGGTGCTTCAGTGCGACCGCGTTCCACCTCCCTGCGGCAGATGTCGTTCCTGAAGCGGAGGATGTCGCTGCGGTGCAGTGATGCTGTCTTGATGATGGAGAAGGTCGATTCGATCTCGAGCCTGACGATGTCGCCCAGCCGCCACCACCCTCCCGGCCAGGGCACGGGGAAGTTGATGCTCTTGTCATACTCCGAAAGCCCCTTGCCGCTGGCCTGCAGCTCATTGGGTTCGATATAAAGGGGTGATGCAAACTGTACGCTGGCGGCTTCAGTGAGCATGCCGATAACGTTTTTCCAGATACATGTCTCGGTGGAGCCGGGCCAGTACATATCAAAGATGGTCTTCTGTCCCACTCCTGTCAGGCCGGCGCCGGTGAGATCACGGAGCATGTTGGTGCCGAAGACCCCGGTCCACGACCAGAGCTCACCGTCAACATTCTGGGCAATGGGATCATGAGCCGGCGGCACGTAGTAGCGGATGCCCGTTGAGCCCATCTGATGCTTCTCAACCATCACCTGCGGAAACCAGTCGAGGTTGTATATGCGTGCTATCGCCCTGGTGTCCTCTTGCGTCAGGCTGATAAAATCACGGTTATTGTCGTGACCCACATACTTGTGATAGACCTGCGGCAGGGATGCGCCGTCGTACTGTGTGCCCCTGTATTTCTTGTAGTTCTCAACAACGAGGTCCATCCCATCGGGGTTATGGCATGGAACCATTATGTAAACCACATCATCAAGGTATTTTTTTACCAGGGGATCTGATGAGGTGACCATCTGATAGGCAATGAGTGGCGCCGCCTGTGAGGGTGCCACCTCTGAGGAATGCATCGAGAGTGTAGCCAGGCAGAAGACCCTTCCTTCTGTGATGTACTCCTGTCTCTGTTCATCGGAGAGAGAGGGGTTGAGAGCCAGTTCCCGGTTAATCTCCTGAAGCTTTGGCAGGTTCTCAATGTTCTTCTCTGAAGATATGAATACTATATACATCTTTCTGCCCATCGGACTCTCTCCTATCTCTTCCATGGCAACCATGGGAGAGGCCTTGTCAAGCTTCATGAGATAGCCTGTCAGTTCCTCGTATGTAAAGAGGTTGTAGTCTGAGCCCGGCATAAATCCGAAATGTTTTTCGGGCTCCAGCGGGGAGAGCTGTGCCTGTGCAGGCTGGAGAGAGAGGAAAAGGGTACTGATGATAAGCACGATGATTGAGAAGGATAGGTCTTTTTTCATGGTCCGGTAATGATAAGTGATGAGATTTCCCGGTAGTGTGGCGTGAGAAAAAAGGGTGCCATGGACCGGAGCATTATACACAACAGTGACTGGTTCACTTTTAAGATGCTTTAACGGTAAAGATACTAAAAGCAGTAGTTATGAACCAGGTCGGAGTCTATTAAGAATTCCCTGATTGCAATTTCAGGGAGAAGCCAGCCTGCAGCATTGGTGTCTGATATTATTTCTCTCTTTTGTGCTGAATTCTACAGGTCTATGGTCTCCATGAACCATCCTCCAATGCCGTATTCGTTCCGCGGACTCTTCAGCACATACATGACGGTACCCTCGTTGTTGACGAAAAGGAAGCGGGGGAAGGTGTAGTACAGTGATGTGCTGCCCGAAATATTCAGCCATACAGGCTTCACGGTGTATGCAGCCGTTTTATTGAGGTTTGTCGCGTCGAACTGATATATCTGGGCAGAGGTGCCGGTCTGATAATGAATGTTGGCAGTACCGGCAAAAACAGAGTTGGTGGTCAGACAGTCATCGAGAGCACTGATGGAAAACAGTTCAGCACCTATGTTTCCATACACAGGAGGAGCTGTGGAATGAAACTCGCCGTCATATTCGGGTATAAGATACACATTACCGTACGCCGCATAGAGTCGGGCGGTGTCTTTTGAAATCCAGAAACGGTCTATTGATTCATGGTAGCGGGTAAACAGATCAGAAGCCTTCCCGGCAGACAGATCAAACAGCAGCAGGCCCGAAGGACTCAACGCTGTCTGCGTCCCCGCCATAAGTGGTTTGCCGGGGATCTTTTTAATGATGGTCTTTTCATAGATCTGTGATACCGTAGAATTTACGAACAGTTCCCCGGTGCTGAGGTTGAGACTCCGGAGCTGCTCCCATTGATCTTCCGTGGGTGTTATATAGCACCATTCATTATCGCCGAGCACAATATCATACGGGATGCAGTCTATGTTGTATTCTGCAGTAATCACCCGACTGGCGACATCAAAATAGCCAACCGATGCCACCGAATACCCTATGACAGCTCTCTGCCCGTCCTCGGAGAAACTGATGCAGTTTGGAGTCTTCTGAAGAGGTACTGTGTCTGAGTGCTGAGTGGCAGTGTTCAACAGGATGAGTTGGTTGGGTGATTTTGTACAGATGGCCATTATCCCCGAATTGTGGTGATATTCGGCGTCGGTAAGCAGGCTGGTTATCTGATCAGCATCAGCAGGAGGGATGGCTGACTCTGTTATATTGACCGG
>CAZFIF010000260.1:0-2801 GCA_964519065.1 uncultured Rikenella sp. | reverse complement strand
CCTCAGGAATCGATCCTTCTGATCTGAGCGCCAAGATCATTCAGTCTTCTGTCGAGGTGCTGATAACCCCTGTCTATCTGCTCTATATTGTGAATGATGCTTATCCCTTCCGCTCCCATGGCGGCTATAAGCAATGCCATCCCGGCACGTATATCCGGACTGTTCATAGTGATGCCCCGAAGTCGTTGCTGCCTGCCTAGCCCGACAACCGTTACACGGTGCGGATCGCACAGGATGATCCTTGCTCCCATATCAATAAGCTTATCAACAAAGAACAGCCGGCTCTCAAACATCTTCTGATGTATAAGAACACTGCCAACCGCATTGATGGCAGTAACCAGCATTACACTTATCAGATCTGGTGTCAGTCCCGGCCAGGGATGATCATAAATCGTCAGGATAGAACCGTCAAGGTTATCCTGGATCCTGTAGATATCCTGCGAAGGAATAATAATATCATTCCCCTCGATCTCAAGTTCTATTCCCAGCTGCCTGAATTTTTGCGGAATTATCCCAAGATGAGCTGTCCCGGCATCCCTGATCCGCAGTGCTGATCCTGTCACTGCCGCCATCCCGATGAATGAACCTACCTCTATCATGTCAGGCAGGATACTGTGATTACATCCCTTGAGATTACCTACACCGCGTATCTTCAGTAAATTCGATTTTATGCCGTTTATATCTGCCCCCATGTTGTTGAGCATAAGACAGAGCTGCTGGATATATGGCTCGCAGGCCGCATTGTATATTATTGTCTCTCCTTCAGCCTGAACTGCCGCAAGTATAAGATTTGCCGTTGCTGTGACGGAAGGCTCGTCAAGCAGGATGTCAGCTCCTTTGAGCCTTTTAGTGGTGAGACTGAAATTCTCATTGACCGGATCAAATTCAACCTCGCAACCAAGTTGTTCAAATCCGATTATGTGAGTATCCATCCTTCTCCTTCCGATTTTGTCGCCTCCCGGCCTGGGTATCACTGCCCTTTTAAACCTGGCAAGCATTGGTCCGGCAAGCATTACCGATCCTCTCAGCATGTTGGCTTTGCGCAACACCTCCTTATCATTCAGTCGGTCAGGATCTGCCATCCCGGCCGAGAAAGAATATGTGTCATCATTAATACGTTCGACATCCACTCCCAGGTCTGCAAGTATCTCAATTAGCAGCCTCACATCTATTATGTCAGGTACATTTGAAATAACAACCCTGTCAGGTGTGAGCAGCACGGCACAGAGAACCTGCAGCGCCTCATTCTTTGCTCCCTGCGGCGTGATTACACCGTCAAGCCTGTTACCACCTGTTACCTCAAACGATTTCATTTCTGTTTCTATTAAAGATTATCTGAAGAACAAATCTATGAAGTTATGTTATTGCTGAAAGCTATTTTTGCAATACAATTGCTATAATGATCAGAATAGAGAAAAATACCAGTCTGCTACCTTATAATACTTTTGGTGTTGATGTAACTGCAGCTTACCTTATTCATTTGCGTGAGCCTGAAGAGCTGAAAGAACTGGCAGCCCATCCTGATTTTTGTGATCTGTTGACAGAGCCAAATAACATGTTGATAATGGGCCAGGGAAGCAATATACTGTTTACCTCCGACTTTGACGGCCTGGTGATCAGAAATGAGATCAAAGGGATCAATATCATTGAGGAAGATGAGTCCGGCATACTGGTTGAGGCAGGTGCCGGTGTCTTATGGCAGGATATGGTTGAGTATGCCGTAAGCAACAACCTGGCGGGAATAGAGAACCTGACTTTAATACCGGGAACAGTCGGGGCAGCACCTGTTCAGAATATTGGGGCATATGGAGTTGAGGCGGCTGACACGATTGTTAAAGTACGCCTGTTTCACATTGGCACCAGGGAATGGACAGAACTCGGTAATCATGAATGCAGATTTGGTTACAGGGACAGTATATTCAAACATGAGATGAAGAACAGGGCGGTAATCAGCTCGGTTACCTTCAGGTTGTCAAAGAGAAGCCAGCCGAAACTTGATTATGGCAATATCAGGGAGGAACTGATAAAAAGAGGGATCACTGATCCGTCACTGAGGCAGGTATCAGATGTGATTGCCAGCATAAGGAGGTTAAAACTGCCTGATCCTGCCGCGCTGGGCAATGCAGGCAGTTTCTTTAAGAATCCCCTGATAAGCCGCGATGAATTTCACAGGCTCAGCAATTCATTTCCGCAGGTAAGCTATTTCAGACAGGGTGAGGAGTATAAAATATCTGCCGCATGGCTTATTGAACAGGCCGGTTGGAAAGCGCGCCGGATCGGTAAGGCCGGATGCTATGACAAACAGGCTTTAATTCTTGTCAATTACGGAGGTGCTTCCGGCGATGAGATCCTCAGCCTGGCCGGGCAGATAAGGAAATCAGTCCTGGCTATGTTCGGCATTGCTCTTGAAAGGGAGGTTGAAACAGTGCCTCAGGCACAGGCCTTTCATTGACCACTGTCCAGGCTGGGCAATTATTAATGTAAAAGCCGGTTTTTGACTATCTTCAGCCCTGGATTCTAAGGACAAACAAAAAAAGTCAACACACGATGAAAACAAGAACATTTTCGCTAATAGCCGTACTTCTCATCCTGGGTTGCGGCAGCACCCTGGCGCAAACGGCAGGCAATCCCGTCACTGACCTCCTGCTTTCTGCATGGTCGCCCCGCAACTACACCGAGGTTCCTGTCACCGACCAGCAGATTGATATGATAGTGCAGTGCGGCATCAAGGCTCCAAGTTCAAGAAACGGCCAGCCATGGCACTTCACGGTGCTGAAGAACGAGACCGTGATGAAGGAGAT
>CAZFIF010000259.1:0-2815 GCA_964519065.1 uncultured Rikenella sp. | reverse complement strand
CAAAGGGACCGATGAAACCGCCGATATTGACCACCATGTAAAAGATGCCGAAGCCTAGTGAGGCCGTCTCCCTGTTGGTCACCCTGGCCACTGTACCCGAGATGATGGGCTTGAAGAGTGCCCCGGCGACGGCCAGGAGTATGAATGCTGCGAAGATGGCTCCGAAGGTCTCAAAGCGGCTGAGCATTAAGAAGGAGATAATATAAGTAATGAAAGAGACGATGAGCACCTTCTTGTAGCCTATCCTGTCTGCGATGGCGCCGGTTATCACAGGAAGGAGGTAGAGTATCATCGATCCCGTGCCCATTATCAATCCCTTCTCCCCGTTTGTGAATCCGAGTGCACCCGTCTCTTTTGCAGAGGTGAGGTAGATGGCGAAGAACCCGTTGTAAAAAGCGTACCATCCCCACCGTTCGAACAGCTCAATTACATTGGAGATCCAGAAGAGTCCGGGGAATTTTTTCAGGGTTTGTGAGAAGCTGCTCATGCAGATTGGTTTTGGGCCGTTAAAATAATTAATTAATTTCAATGGCAGACCGGTTAACATTTGTTAACTCTGATCATCAGTAAGAAAGCAGATGGAGGAGTTCACAGACCGTTGAGAGGCCTCGACAGTACCTCAGGCAGTTTTTGATGCATAGAAATATGCCTCCCTCCTGTCGGCATCATCCCAGGTATAGACCTTGCGCCCCCTGTATTGTCCAAGGTGTCCCAGCAGTGCGGCATCGCCTGCACACATTGTAGTGTGGGCCAGGAGAGCGAGGGTCAGCACCCACTGCCACCATGGCGGTACGAAAAACATCACTGTGACCAGGAAGGCAGTGATAACCAGGAAGGGAGTGAGGGCTACCGCGGCGAACAGGTTCAACCCGGCCACAAAACGGTGGGCGGTGACGTAAACTATACCCTGTCGCAGGTCAGCACCCACTCTGATATCCCTGGCACCGGCAAGCCTGAAGGGTATCAGGTGCAGCAGCTCGTGCAGTGGCACGAGAAGGAGGGGTATCAGGATTAGTCCTGCAGCCAGTCCCGTCAGTATCCCCGGGTGTTCAGAGGTAACTGCTGAACGGGGCCACAGCAGAAGGGTCAGGACAGCAGAAACGATGACAACTGTCCAGACCAGCATCATTGGCAAAGAGAGGGATCTCAGTCCGCCGATGACGAAAGGGGCCAGCTCATCATAGGGAAGGGTCAGCACCTTCTCGTAGCCAGACCCTTCATCAAGTTCCTCTATGGAAGGCCTGTCGTTCATCGCTCTTCAAACTTACATAAAATCCCCCGATCTTCCCCGGTCGCGAAAAACGGGAGTGCCATCCGGACTTAAGGGAGTGCAGCAACAGTATTGTTGCGCGGGTGATGACACATATCAGTTTTATGGTCATATGAAACCTTTGGCACGACAATTGGTTAAATTTGCAGAGGATTATGAAACGGCTTATCGCAATAGTCTTGACCCTGATGTCACTTCTGACCTGTTACGGACAGAAGCCGGGGTTGGTGCCGCCTGACACCGCGGTGGCCGATACCGTTGTAAAGCTACTGCATGTATTGAAGACAGCGACCTTTGACGGTCAGACCTATCCGCTGGTGGAGCTTGATGAGATCACGGTCATAGATGAGGCTCCGCGCGAGGTGCGATTCAACTACAGAAGGCATGCCCGGCTTGTCTACAACGTGCGACGCGTCTACCCCTATGCGCTGATCGTCAGGGACGAGTTCGGCCGTATCAACAGGACACTCGAGATGCTGCCTGATGAGCGGGCCAGGGATAACTTCCTGAGGCAGTATGAGAAGGATCTTTTCAAAACATATGAGGGTGACATCAGGAAGCTGACATTCACGCAGGGCAAGATACTGATCAAGCTGATTGACCGTGAAACACAGGCTACCTCATATGAGCTCATAAGGGATTACCGGGGAAAGTTTGCCGCCACCTTCTGGCAGAGCATAGCACGTATCTTCGGTTCAGACCTGAGGGCCAGTTATGAACCAGCCGGCGATGATTATCTCATTGAACTTATAGTTAGAGACATAGAGGCCGGAAGGCTCTGATCAGTCCCTGCCGGAGAGGCCCAACTTATTAATCTTATCGTTATCTGCACATAAGCCGCGAGACTCTGATCAGCACCTGGCTATGATAACATTCTATTGAGCCTGGTGTGATAAACAGAAAGCCGGGAAGCTGTGATCAACCTTTGCCAGTTAGTTCCATCAGTGTTTTGACGACCTCCTCTGCATCGCGGGCAATGTCCGGGAGCGTTGCGTCGAGCATGTAACAGGCCGCAGTAACGATGAGGTTTTTGTTGTCAACTGACACTTCACCGTGGGCTTTGCGCTCATGTTTAGCCCCGAGTTCAACTAAATGTGTAGCTGTGGTCGAGTCACTTCCGATAGTGACAGTCACATCACCCAGCACTCTTGCTATCAGCACCGGGGAGATACATAGTGCGCCAATCGGTTTGCGGGCTTTATGGGTTGTGAGGATGCTCTCCTCCACCACCCTGTCGACATGGCATTCAGGACCGTCGAAGGCATAGGTGCAGAGGTTTTTTGCCACACCAAATCCTCCCGGGAAGATAAGGGCATCATAATCTGCCGCCCTGTATTCTGTCAGGGCCTTTATCTTACCCCTGGCTATCCGGGCAGCTTCAGTAAGGACATTGCGCGACTCCTGCATCACTTCACCCGTGATGTGGTTGATAACGTGATGTTGCATCACGTTGGGAGCAAAGAGCTGGTATGAACAGCCATTTTTGTCGAGAGCATACAATGTCATGACTGTCTCATGTATCTCCGCCCCGTCGAAGACACCGCA
>CAZFIF010000258.1:0-2861 GCA_964519065.1 uncultured Rikenella sp. | reverse complement strand
CATAGAGTTCGTACTTATCATTCCCTTTGTGCATCTCCCTGCGCAGGGCCTTCATGTTGCCGATCATTACCGCCTGCTGTCCTCCGTACTCAGGGAATTCCCAGTAGAGGTACTCATGCTGCTGCTGCTTCCTGCCCTTCATCTCAGGCAGGAAACTGATGCCGTCGGTTCTTTCAGGAAGTTCTGTGCCGGTGATCTCACAGATTGTGGGCATAAGGTCCTGGAAGGCCGACAGATGATCAGTGACCGCTCCTTCCCCTGTCACGCCGGGCCACGATGCGATCATAGGAACACGTATCCCTCCCTCATACAGGGATCCCTTGCCGTAGCCGTAACTGCCCCTGGAGGGGGCAGCACTGCCGAACCATTCAGGATCAGTGCCGGCGTTCCATGCCGGTCCGTTGTCACTGGTAAAGATGATAAGGGTGTTATCATAGATGCCAAGCTCCTTCAGGCGGGAGACAAGCCTGCCGATCTGGTCATCGAGGTATGAGATCATCGCGGCATATGTTGCATGTGGATACCTTACCGGGAAGTAACCCTCTTTTCCGGTATAGGGCTCCTCCTCCCCGAATTTTTCGACATAACGGCGGACCCACTCATCAGGAGCCTGCAGGGCCAGGTGAGGTATGGGCGTTGCCCAGTAAAGGAAAAAAGGCTTCCGGCCACAGGAGTCTATGAAGGATATCATCTCGCGGAACATCAGTTCGGGAGCATAGCCTGTCATATTGAACCTGTCATAGCTGGAAGGGTCATAAGGATCGTCCCCGGGAGCAAATCCGGTGTGGGGAGCAACCGTATCATTCCCGAGCCATACGCGTGAGCTGTTGCGCCAGAGATGTACCGGGTAGTATGTATGAGCCATCCGCTGGCAGTTGTAGCCATAGAAGAAGTCGAAACCCTGACGGTTGGGCCTCCCTTCCGTATGTGGTGCGCCAAGACCCCACTTGCCTACGGCGCCGGTGATATAACCGTTCTTCTGCAACAGTAAAGCTATGGTTTGAGTACCGTCAGCCAGCGGCCGCTGCCCTTCGAGGGTTGAATCTGCTATCATGGCGCGGTAGCTCCACACATCTCCCCTGTCGGCCCATTCATCGTTGCCCCTGACCTGGGCATGACCGGTATGCATACCTGTCAGAAGAACGCATCGCGAAGGAGCACACACGGCTGAGCCGGCATAGTGACGGGTGAACCGCATGCCACTCTCTGCCAGACGGTCTATATTTGGGGTCTCAATTTTCTCCTGGCCGTAGGGACCCGTATCTCCGTATCCAAGGTCGTCGGCAAGTATGATAATTATATTGGGCTTTACAGGTACATCGCTATTGCATCCTGTGACGAACAGCGCAACAGCGGCAACCAGAAGCGCAAAAACGAGATTTGCCTTCATTAAATCAAAATCCCCTGAACCAGCTTTGAAACTGCTCTCCCAGCCAGGGAATGGGCTTCATGACATCCTGTACCGACCATATGAGGCTCATGAGCCAGAATATGAACAGCAGGATGCTTCCTATGAACCAGATTGCCTGACCAAGCACCGGAATGGTGTTCAGCACGGAAAGTGCTATACTTATGATTATGAGTCCCAAATTTTGTCTGATATAATAACTGGCATACTCCTCCTTTTTGTTCATATTGACAATAAGAGCTATGATCCAGCCTATTACAAAGATGTGTGATACGATCGCCTTGGTCTTCGCATTCATGGTTTCGGTTTTTAAGGTTTATTCAAATTTATAAATTATGCCCGTGCCAATGAAATTTTTGGACGGAATATGTAAAAGATATTAACTCAGTGATCAGAGTTGCTTGCTTTGCATATTTTTGTGCCCTGAAATCTTTTTTACCGTGGCTGATTACATAATTGCTCACACAGGAGAATTTGCCGCCCTTGCCGTGGCGCTGTTCTGGACCATCACCGCCCTGGCCTTCGAGTCGGCAAGCAAAAAGGTGGGCTCCCTCACTGTGAACATGTTCAGGCTCTCACTGGCCTTCTTCTTCATAGGCATCCTCACCCTGTTCACGAGGGGGCATTTCTTCCCGGTGGACGCTACAACCCACAACTGGATATGGCTGGCACTCTCCGGGCTGGTAGGACTTGTACTTGGCGATTATTTCCTCTTCAGAAGTTATGCCCTTATAGGTTCAAGGTTTGCCATGCTCATCATGACACTGGCACCTCCCATGGCCGCCTTCTTCGGCTACCTGATGCTTGATGAGAGGCTCACATTAATGCAGTTTGCCGGCATGATCATTGTCCTCACCGGCATAGCACTGGCTATCTTTAACAGGCCTGTCAAAGGTGAAAGGCTCTCCTTCAAGCTCTCTCCCAAAGGACTCCTGTTTGCTTTTATCGGTGCCCTGGGACAGGGTCTCGGAATAGTGCTGAGCAAGTACGGTATGGGCTCCTATGATCCGTTTGCATCCACCCACATCAGGATATTTGCCGGAATTGCAGGCTTCGCATTCATAATTACAGTGATGGGAAGATGGAGACAGACACTGGGTTCTCTGCGTGATGTGCCGGCAATGAAAGCACTTGCTCTTGGAGCTTTCTTTGGCCCCTTCCTCGGGATCTCCTTCTCGCTGCTATCCGTAAGACATACAGAAACTGGAATCGCTTCTACCATTATGGCAATAGTGCCTATCCTGATAATAGCGCCGGCAGTGTGGATCTACAAGGAGAAACTTACAACCGCGGAGATCTTCGGTGCAGTAATCAGTGTGGCCGGTGTGGCAATGTTCTTCATCTAGGAATCTCAATAATTTTCACCTGCCTTTCAGCCCTTCAAGAAGGGCATCAAGGAGCATGCCGTCAATGTCTTCGGTATATTCCCAGAACATGACCCCTCCCAGCCCCT
>CAZFIF010000257.1:0-2874 GCA_964519065.1 uncultured Rikenella sp. | reverse complement strand
CCGGGTAAAATGGCATTTCCATTGGGATATCCTCATTACTGAGTATCCTGAAGAGCACCGGATCCTTAAGAATCTCCCTTACATCTGCAGGACACCCGTCAAGCAGTACCTGCCTGTTCAGGAACCTGATGCCGTGGCTGTAATCAACGTACCACCATACGTGACCGCTGTAGACGGGCTGGATGTTGCTGCCGTCAGGCCTGTGCCAGCCGTATATCACCACCCTGTCAGTCCGTTCCGCAATCCGTGATGAAATTATCACATCCTTCTTAATTCCCGCCACCAGCTGCCCGTATCGGCCACCAGCTTCATCCAGCTGCTTTTCAATATGGGCATTGTGCTCCTCAAACTTAGTTACCAGCTCATTCGCATTGCCTACAGGCTTGTAAAAAAATGGGTCGAGCTTCAACTCTGCATGCGACCAGATATGATCACTCAGCTGTGACGTCAGCAACGAAGCGCCAAACAGGTCAGCCAGCCGCTGTGCAGTGCGGGGGTTCATCGGAATCCGGCAGAAGTCGTCATCACTGCCTATGGCAAGATAGTCTGGCATGACCTCATATTCCAGGATGTGACTGTTACCCTCAGCATCATCAAATTCACCCCTCATGGTAACTGTTTGCCTGAGAAATCGCGGGATATTGCCCGCGGCCGCAGCCCTGAATATCTCCTCTTCACGCTCAGCCAGGGGCAGGTTTGCTATCCGTGCCATGAAGGCAGACCCGGTCTCGGCATCCGGATCGCGTGCAGGGATGGTCAGCCACCTGACAGGAATGACCAGTGTGTCGGATATGAATTCCGAGTATGCCCTTTCTCCAAAATATCGGTAGCCTCGCTGCTCATCTCGCGTTCCGCTCAGCATGCTGTGTATAAACCCGTTGTACTCCACCTGCCTTGTATGATATATCTTGCCACCTGGATTGGGCTTCATAATAATCTCTATCCGTCTGTCGCCCGATGTATACCATATCAGGGAATCCCTGCTGCGTTCTTTAAGCCGGAAAGGCCCCTCCAGATAATCCCTCATCAGCCCTGTACGATACCATGTTCCCCCTGTGGGTGACACCAGCGGCTTGCCGTTGTAAACAACCACACTGTCATTGTATGCCAGTGTGCACAGGAACCTCTCCTTGCCTGACCGGAGCCAATGCGTCAGCTTCGGACCGTAAACGCTGTCCTCCCAGCCATAGTTGCTGTCCAGGAATGCAATACGAGTCACTTCCGGGGGGATCTCAGAATATGCATCAAGATAGCTGAAAATAAACCTGCCTCCACCGCTGTGGCCATTGAGAGCCAGTCCGGGCTTCCAGGGTGCAAATAACGCAGTGATTTTTTCAACAATAGCCTTCACTCGTTCACGGTAGTCGGGTGTGGCAGCCTTCCACGCCGGCCAGCTCATGAGACTGTTCTCAACGTATGCCACAACAAGGGTCCGGTCTTCAATTACCCTTCTGAGGAATCTTGTCTGCGCCCCTATATGTTGTATGTCGAAGTGCCAGTCGTCCCCCTCGCGCAACCTCTTCCCGAAGGTCTGCTCTATGGTGTTGCCGTTCGGCAGGGCATAGATGACAAGCAATACCCTGTCGTCATCCCCGAAACCTGTAACCGGTGCATTGATCAGGATACAGGTCCCGGAAGGTGAGTCTTCAATCACCATTTGCTGCTCATCAAATAGTCCGGATGGCTTGAACCCGGGAAGTGGCTGGGCGGGCAGAAGAGTAGTAATAAAAATTAAACAAATGAATATCAGATACTTCATACCTTGATTTAATATAGTTAATGGTCCAAGATCAAAGATAGGTAATGGCGCTCGCATCAACAATACCTGATATTCTGCGACCAAAGGAATTGTTTAATCATCCAGTGCTGAAGATTTTACCTGATGCTGTTGATGTATTCCTCAAGCATGGTATAGCCCGACTTCGCGATCACGTTTCGGTCGGAAGGGTCGGAAGGGTCCAGTCCCCTTTTCAGTTCCCAGCTATCAGGCATTCCATCGCAGTCGGTGTCGGGCCTGACATCATAAGTCTTTAAAACGGGCCACCCACCCACGCTGTTCTGCGAATCAACGATACCGGTATTGGGACCGTAAGAATCGCCATAGGCACATTTTCCGGAGCTGGTCTCCGTGATGATCCTTACATCTACTGCATCACGTCCGGGTAGTGTGGCGCCTGCATTTTTGAGTACATCACGATAAGCCCTCCCGGCACCGGTTGTCCGCACCGGTGCAACCCGGAACGGCTCATCTGCCCTTATGGTTCCATGGCCGGCATAATCGCCCTGCACCCCTCCTGCCCAGTTGTCGGAAGAGATCTCCCTGCTGCCCTCCACCCTGTTACCGCTGACGTACCATCTGCCCAGGGTATCCCACGGCTCGATGATCCGGTACCTTACTGACTTTTTTGTTGCCGGACCGGCCTTGTAATAGTTGTTGATCATGTTCTGCTGCCCCATCTCGCCGCCGTAGGAGCTGTTGAATCCCCAGTTGAAGATGACGTTGTTCCTGAAATCAACTATCTCCGTCTCACGCGTGTCAGGATGATAGCGCGCCCCGCAGAACCGCGGCAGGCGACTGGTATGGCTGGCCAGCAGGTTATGATGGAATGAGGCACCCTTACCGCCCCAGATGCCCCCGTAGCCATGCTCCCCCTTGGGATGACCGGCATCATAGAGACTCTCGGAGATGATGCACCACTGGAGGGTGAAACTCTCAACATCATAAAATGATGCAGCCTCATCTACCGACCAGCTCATGGAGCAGTGGTCAACGATGATCTCTTTCTGCCGTATGCATGAGATGGCGTCCTTGGGCTCCTCACCGGGAACATCATTGCCGCACCTGAACCTGATATGCCTGATGATCACATTGTC
>CAZFIF010000256.1:0-2888 GCA_964519065.1 uncultured Rikenella sp. | reverse complement strand
AGGCCCATGTTCCAGTTCACTGACTTTGATCTTACAATCTGCGCATTGAGAGATGATTCCCATACCTTTGAATTCAGAGAACCGGCGTTCTGCATCTGGCTGGGCCATCCGCCATACTGCACTGCGAGAGGTACTGCCAGCAGCTGGTCCGTTGTGTTTGTTTCCGAACGGATAAGTTCAAAGCTGAACCTGTTAAGGAAGTCAATATTAATACCTGCCTCAAACTCTTTTGAGAGAGAGGGTTTCAGCAGCTTGTTTCCCAGCTGGCTCTTGTTCACGTTACCTTGGGCGATTGACATCACCTCATACTGGTCGGCAAAGCCCGGACGCTGTCCTGCAGTACCGTAAGCAGCCCTTATCTTAAACTCCTGGACGCCGGGGATCCTGATGTCTTCTGTGATCCTGTAGGCGGCTGACACCCTGTAATAGGGGCTCCACCTGGCTTCGGCACCGAAGAGCGAGGAACCGTCATAACGGAACATGCCGTCAAAGATGTACTTGTCTTTATAGTCCAGGTACAGGATGGCGAAATAGTTTTTGGCCAGTACCTTGGACTGGTAGCTGGTTGTCGAGATATTACCCGCAATAGCGTCAAATGAAGGTATGCCTCCAAGACCAAAGTCCACACCGGTGGTCGAGTTGCTTGCGAATTCGTTCTTTTCAAACAGGTAACTCAGCTTGGCCCTTGTGTTGAAGTCTCCGAACTTCTTGTTGAAATTGGCAGTGAACTGGGCGTTCTGTGAAGTGCGGTAGGAGTCATAAATATAAAGCGAACCGAGAGAATATACCGGTACGCTTCCTGCCCTTGTATATGAATCATAGGGGTTATAAGTCGTACTGGTGTTCTCTGCCTTTTCAAAGGCATATCTTGCCTCGAAGTTCAGGAAGTCGGTCAGGTTATACTTGGCCTGATAAACCCCCATGAACCTGCCGCGCTTATCCATGTCTTCCGGCTTCCAGAGCTGATAGAGAGGATTCTCCTGCTCCATGTTCCAAACGCTGGGAAGATAGTTATAGGGCTGCCCGTCTGAGTTCGGGTAGTAATAGTCAACATCGGGTTCTGTCAGCAGCACATCGAAGAACATACCACCGTTGTATGCGTCTACACCGCCCGGATCCTGGGATGATACCTTTATATATGTGTTACTGGCTGAAATGGAGAGCTTGGGTGTAAGCTTGTGGTCAACATTCAGTCTGAAGGAGTTCCTTTTGTAACCTGTGGTTTCAACAAGCACACCTGACTGGACGTTATTCTCGAAAGAGGCCAGGAAGTTGGTCTTGCCAAGGTTTGAAGCCACACCTACATAATTGGTGTAGTTGGAGTTCTCGGCGAAGATGTCATCTTCATGATCGTAGAGCACAGCATACTCGTTATCCATATAATGGTCATCCTCGAGACGGCGGGTACCGGTAATTCCCTGTTCGGTGCCGGTGTATCCTGCCGGATAGGTGACGCCGGCATACCTGGTGTAGGGATAGCTGGCCTGGTCATCGGCAAGGACGTAGGCATGATGTTCTGACAGCCAGTATCTCTTTGCCAGCTGGTTCATACCGTACTCATTCCTCACGGTGACCTCTGTCTTGCCTTCTGAGAGCAGGTTACCACGCCTGGTTGTTACGGCGATGACGCCGTTACCAGCGCGTGAGCCGTAGAGGGCTGCAGCAGAGGCACCCTTGACAACCTCTATTGATTCAATATCGTCAACGTTGATATCGGCAAATGATCCCTCCATGATGGCTCCGTCAACCACAATCAGGGGATCCTGTGAGCCTGAAATCTGCGTGGCGCCACGGACGAGGATGGTTGACTGTGAACCCGGCTGGCCGTTGGCGTTGATGACCGTGAGGCCTGACACCTTGCCCTGCAGTGCTGATGAGGCCGAGGTGGCGACAACTTCCTTGAGTTTTTCCGCGTCAACCCTGTCAACTGATACTGACAGTTTCTTCTTCGGGGTTCCTGCCGCAACACCGGTGACGATGATCTCGTCAAGGTTCAGCAGGTCCTGCTCCATCACAATGTCCACCTTGTCCAGTCCCGTGACACTCACCTCCTGAGTCTTCATACCGATGAAAGAGAAGACGAGGGTTCTGGCGTTTTGGGGTACGTTCAGGGAGAAGTTACCGTTGGCATCGGTGAAAGCCCCGAGGGTAGTACCCGGAACAGTAACTGATACGCCAGGTATCGGGCCCTCCCCCTCCACTGCGGAGGTAACTGTGCCTGTAACTGTTCTTGTCTGTGCCATTAGTGCTGTGACACCAGTACACAGAAACAATACTAACAACAGAATTAGTTTCTTCATACGTTCAAGTTTTAGGTTAAAAATAGAGCGAGTAAGATAAGGATTTTCTTTTTAATAAAAAAAGAGAAAACTCCATTTTTTACCGTTTGCCCTGCAGATGGGGCTTTTCTGTGTTGTGGCGGGAAGGCATATTCGTCTAAAACAATGGGCAGTTCTGAGCATTTTTCAATTGAGAGTTGGTTTAGGTGGTGTGGGTTGGGGAGGAAGCTTCCATTTCTACGGCAGAGTGCGGATTACCGCCCGTGCGATGCCCGGGTGGTGATCCGGGGAAGGAGTGCCTCATATAAGAAAAGGCACGATGCCAGGGCAGAAGACCGGGTTACCGTTCTCGCTTCTCTCAAACGGCATCCGCAGTGGAGGGACTCCATCATAAAACAGCTTACCACGGACTGTCGCCCGTGGCTCATCTCTGTTTTTCCAGGTCACTCTGAAGCGAGCTTCTTCCTTCCCTGAAAAAACAAAGCTGATCCCGCTATTCGCGGGTCAGCTGTTATTATGAAGGGTGGAAGACCGGATTGCCGTTTCTCGCGTTGCTCAAACGGCATCCGCAGTGGAGGGACTCCATCATAAAACAGCTTACCACGGACT
>CAZFIF010000255.1:0-2896 GCA_964519065.1 uncultured Rikenella sp. | reverse complement strand
CGGTAGGTGACGTCAGAGGTCTGCTGTATCTCCGCCAGCAGCACGCCGGCACCTATGGCATGAACCGTGCCTGCCGGTATGAAGAAGGCGTCACCCGGCGATACCGGAGTGGCATTGATGAGCCCGGCAACTGTCTTGTCGGCCAGGTGAGCGAGGTACTCCTCCCTGCCGGTCTTCTTCCTGAAGCCTGTATATATCAGCGCCCCGGGTTCGGCGTCGATCACATACCACATCTCCGTCTTGCCCCAGGCATGATGTCTCTCCGATGCCAGCAGATCATCAGGGTGAACCTGTATGGAGAGGGTGTCGCGGGCATCAATCAGCTTGATCAGCAGGGGAAACTCATTGCCGTATTTCTCGTAGACGCTGTCACCAACCAGGTCACCCAGGTATATCTCCGTTATCTCCTCCAGGCTGTTGCCCTTGAGAAAACCGTTCACAACCACCGAGCTGGCACCGGTCATGCCGTTTATCTCCCAGCTTTCTCCTACCCTGGCGTCGGGGCTGGCCTTCTTGCCGAACCTGTCACGCAGGGCGCTGCCACCCCAGAGCGTCTCCTTGAGTATAGGCCTGAACCTGATGGGGTAGAGAGTGTTCATCATCAGATAATGTAATCAACAACCACCTTGGCTTTTTTTATCGCTTTTGCCGCCGCGACGGCTGCACGGTGAGGCTCGCTCCTCTGGTAACGCTTCAGGTCCTCCCGGGAAGAGAAAGTAGCATCTATGACAAAATCGCCGCAATGGTCATCTTCAGTGATGTTAACACCGGTACGGTATTCAATGATATAATCGAGCCTGTTGCCTACAGGACCGAAAAACTCCTTCAGCTTTCGTACGGACTCTTCCCTCTCCCCGGGGGTCACAGGAGGGGTGAGTTTAAAGATCACGATGTGTTTTACCATACGGATATTTTGCTACTTTTGGTACAAAAATACACTTTTTATGCTTATTGTCGGGATAGCCGGAGGAACAGGATCGGGAAAGACCACCGTTGTACGAAAACTAATTGAGATGCTACCTCCGGGGGAGGTTGTGATACTCCCGCAGGACAGCTACTACCGGGATAACAGTCACATTTCCGTGGAGGAGAGGCAGAAGATCAACTTTGACCATCCCGACTCCGTTGAGTGGCCCCTGCTCATCTCACACCTGAAGGAGCTGAGAGCCGGCCGTCCGATAGAGATGCCCATCTATTCCTATCTCACCTGTGTCAGGTCTGCCGAGACCATCCCCGTCAAGCCTGCCGAGGTGGTGGTTGTGGAGGGGATACTGGTGCTCGTTGACCCGGGTCTGCGCCCGATGCTTGACATCAAGGTGTTCGTTGATGCCGATGCCGATGACCGGCTGGGAAGGGTTATTCAGCGTGATATCGTGGAGCGCGGACGCTCGGTGCTGAAAGTGCTGGAGCGGTACAATGAGACCGTCAAGCCGTCACACCTTCAGTTTATCGAGCCCTCCAAAAGATATGCCGACATCATCATTCCCGGCGGTGGTGAGAACCTGGTGGGCATAGAGGTGCTCCGCACCATCGTGGAGAAACATCTCAGGTAAGCTCTTCCCGGCTCCTTCTCAGCTCGCGCAGATACATCTGAACGGTGTTCTCAAGCCCGTACCATAGAGCATCCGATATCAGTGCGTGGCCTATTGATACCTCTTCAAGCCACGGTATGTTAACGTGGAGCCACGCCAGGTTGTTAAGGTCAAGGTCGTGACCTGCATTGACACCCAGACCTGCCTCACGTGCTATCGCCGCAGCCCTGACAAACGGAGCCACGGCGGCCTCCCGTCCGGTGCTGTACATGGCTGCATATGGCTCGGTGTACAGCTCTATACGGTCAGTGCCTGTGCGCGCGGCATACTCAATCATCACCGGATCGGTGCAGGTAAAAATGGAGGTGCGTATTCCCTGCTCATGAAAACGGGAGATCACATCGGTGAGAAACGCGAGGTTGGCCCTGGTGTCCCACCCGGCATTGGAGGTCACGGCATCATGAGCATCAGGCACCAGCGTCACCTGATCGGGCAGGTTGTCCAGCACCAGCTTCACAAACCTCGCCTCAGGATTGCCCTCTATGTTGTATTCGGTGGTGATGACCTCTTTTATCACCGGCACATCCCTGTATGTTATATGCCTCTCATCAGGCCTGGGGTGCACGGTGATCCCCTCGGCCCCGAAAGCCTGGCACTTCACTGCAGCATGCCTTACGTCAGGCACATTGCCTCCCCGGGCATTGCGCAGCGTGGCAATCTTATTGATGTTAACACTCAGTCGCGTCATGACATTGTCTCCTGTTTGAGAATGCAAAGTTACAAGGATACGTAGTTTTTTGTACTTTTAATCGAAATTTGACAAGCGGAATGACTGCAAAAGATCTGATATCCGATGTGGTGCCGGCACTGAAAACCTCAGATACGGCACAGACAGCACTGAACTGGATGGAGACCTTCAGGGTATCACATCTCCCGATAGTGAATGAGAGTGACTACCTGGGGCTGATCTCCGACAGTGACATCTTTGACCTCAACCAGCCCGAGGAGCCGATAGGAAACCACGAGCTGTCGCTTCCCCGTCCCTGCGTGAAGATTACACAGCATATCTATGAGGTGATCGCCCTCTCGGCAAGACACAAGCTCAGCGTGGTGCCGGTTGTTGACGACCAGATGCATTACCGGGGGGTCATCACCTATTATGATATGGTCCGCGGTGTTGCATCCTTCTCATCCCTGGAGCAGCCCGGCGGGGTGATTATGCTGAATGTCGTCGCCCGTGATTATTCCATGAGCCGTATTTCCCAGATCGTCGAAAGCAATGACGCCAGGATACTAAGCATGGCCATCACCTCTGACCCCGACTCCACCAGCCTCGAGATAACCCTCAAGGTCAACACCACGGA
>CAZFIF010000254.1:0-2967 GCA_964519065.1 uncultured Rikenella sp. | reverse complement strand
TTAAAATCAGAAATGATCTTTGCGGATACTTTTTCGCGGAGATAAACAATACTATTCAAAATGGAACACACAACCGATATCAGACTCCTTAATGAGAAGATCGAAAGGGAGAGTGCCTTTGTGGACCTTGTCAGGCAGGAGATTAACAAGGTGATCGTGGGGCAGCGTCACCTTACCGACTCATTGCTTATCGGCCTGTTGTCAAACGGGCACATACTGCTCGAAGGTGTGCCGGGACTGGCAAAGACGCTTGCCATCAAGACGCTGGCATCGATCATCGACACCAGGTTCAGCAGGATACAGTTCACTCCCGACCTGCTTCCTGCGGACCTCATAGGCACCATGATCTACAGCCAGAAGAAGGAGGAATTCATTGTACGCAAGGGACCTATCTTTGCCAACTTCATCCTGGCCGATGAGATCAACAGGTCGCCTGCCAAGGTACAGAGCGCCCTGCTTGAAGCCATGCAGGAGCGGCAGGTGACCATCGGTGAGCACACCTATAAGCTTGATGAGCCTTTCATGGTCCTGGCAACGCAGAACCCGATAGAGCAGGAGGGAACCTACCCGCTGCCTGAGGCACAGGTCGACAGGTTCATGCTCAAGGTGGTTATTACCTATCCCGACAAGGAGGAGGAGCGGATGATCATCCGTGAGAACCTCGCCAGCCTGTTCCCCACGGCGGACACCATCCTGAAGCCTGATGATATAATGAGGGCACGCAGTGTGGTTAAGGAGGTCTACCTGGATGAGAAGATTGAGAACTACATCCTCGATATTGTTTTTGCGACGCGCAACCCGGAAAAATTCGGACTGGAAAAATTCTCACCCCTTATCTCATACGGCGCCTCTCCGAGGGCCGGCATCAACCTTGCCATGGCTTCCAAGGCTTACGCCTTCATAAAGAGAAGGGGCTTCGTAGTACCCGAGGATGTGAGGTATCTCTGCGCCGATGTGCTTCGACACCGTATAGGCCTTACATATGAGGCCGAAGCTGAGAATATTACCCAGGACAACATAATTTCCGAGATTCTCAATACTGTTGAAGTGCCGTAGTAACAATGAAAAGGATACTGCTGTCAACATTCCTGTTTTTCTGCATCCTCTCCCTGAAATCACAGGGGTTTATTGGCCGGCATGAGGGTAATATCATGCAGGTAATGGACGGAGAACATCCCCGGCTGGTGTTGCAGAGCGATACCAGGAACAGCAGCTTCCGGTATCTCAAGTATATCTCGCATGACAGCGAGGAGACATGGGTTATATTCCTTGATGATAAGGGTTTGTGTAAAGGTGTAAGGATAACCTGTGCCAACAGCCGTTACGAGAACAGGATCAGGGAACTGAATGAGCTCTATCAGTCTGGCGGGATAAACAGGTGGAGCTACACGGAGAATAACGAGAAGATAGATGTCAGCCTCACGCGTGACGATTACTTTTTTACCGTCACCTGGGAGAGGGCAAAGAAGAGAGGGAAAAGTGGAAACGACAGAGCTGCTTAAGAAAGTAAGAAAGATCGAGATAAGGTCGAGGGGTCTTACCAGGCAGATTTTTGCCGGTGAGTATCACAGCGCCTTTCGCGGCAGGGGAATGGCTTTCAGCGAGGTACGCGAGTACCAGTTCGGGGATGACATCCGTAACATCGACTGGAATGTCACGGCCCGGCTCGGCCATCCCTACGTAAAGATATTTGAAGAAGAACGCGAGCTGACCGTTATGCTGCTTGTAGATGTCAGCCGTTCCGGTGATTTCGGGACGGCATCCTCCACAAAGAGGGAACTGATGACAGAGATAGCAGCCGTACTGGCATATTCGGTAATTGCCAATAATGACAAGGTGGGGCTGATGCTCTTTTCCGACAGGGTTGAGAAGTACATACCCCCCAAAAAAGGCAGGGCACACATGCTCCGCATAATAAGGGAGATGCTCAGCTATGAACCTGCTGGTTCAGGCACATCACTCTCAGAACCGCTGAGGTATCTTACAAATGTAATAAGGAAACGGTGTACTGCATTTATCCTTTCCGACTTCATGGCGCCACCCTTCACCGAGTCGTTGCGCATTGCATCAGGAAAACACGATGTTGTAGCCCTGCGTATCAGCGACAGGAGGGAGCGGGAGATGCCCGATATCGGTTTCGTTAAGGTTGCTGACCCGGAGACAGGAAGAGAGGATTGGATTGACACCTCCTCTGCCCGCATCAGACGAGAGTATGCCGAACGGTGGAAGAGGCATGACGAGACGGTCAGCAATACGTTTGTAAACTGCGGTGTAGATGTGGCCACCGTTACCACCGGGGCGGACTACATCAAGCCCCTCATCTCACTCTTCAAGCACAGGTAAGGCATGAAAAGGATTATCGCACTCATATCAGCCTTATGCCTGTTGCATGCTGCGGCATCTGCCCAGGAGGTGAAAGTAACCTCCGCGCCTGATACCACCGCTATTCTTATTGGTGATCAGACCGGGTTTACCGTCTCGGCAGTGATTCCCTCCGGCACGGTGGCCGGGCTCAGCGAAGCGGGGGACACCCTCGCCGGTAAGATCGTTGTCCTGCGCAGAAGCCCCAGGGACAGTACAGCCGGGCCCGACGGGAAGATCATCATCTCTGACAGGTATCTTATAACGGCATTTGATTCCGGAACATACAACATACCCCCGTTTTATGCTGAGGTGGCCTCCGGGGATACCCTTCTCAGGTATTATTCGGAGAATTCATCCCTCAGGGTCCTGCGACCCGACGTCACTCCTCCCGACAGCACCGACGTCATATTCGACATCGTCCCTCCCCGAAGGGCACCGGTGACTTTTGCGGAGATAGTGCCCTGGCTTGTGATAGCCGTTGTGGCAGCAGTGCTTCTATATCTTCTGGCCCGTTTCCTGCCACGAAACCCTCTCAGGAGGTTTGTGAAGCCATTGCCCCCTCCTGAACTGGCACATGTCATTGCTTTGTTGGAGCTTTCGGCT
>CAZFIF010000253.1:0-2990 GCA_964519065.1 uncultured Rikenella sp. | reverse complement strand
TTGTTACCTGAACCGGTTCGGTATCCTGGTTGATTTCAGTTGTAGTGTCGAACTCTCTTCCCCTTGCTGAGTCATCATTGGATAGCCCGGAAGAGGACTCTTTGGAACGATCCTGGCTTCGGGATGCCTCCCTTCTGCTCCTGACCTTCTCAATTAACACCTCACGCTTCAGAGCAGAATAATCAATATACGCTTTTTTAAGGAATCTATCAAGCAGAAAACCGATGATATCTTCCTGGTCCGGGATATGCCAGGCATGCAATCTCTTGCTCCATGCGGCTCCGGGTATCTGCCTGATAATGGTTATTATCTCCTCATCATAGGTAAATGCGAGGGCAATACGACTTCCACTGTCGTACGTGACCCTGGTGGCGGTGACTGTTTTCATAATGTGCAGCGAGTTTATTGTTCATGTCGTTATACTCCAGTGGAATTGATAAAACTGTGAAAAGCAGAAAGGGTTTGCAGTAGGGGAGAAACTGGAAGTTTTGCGCAATTAGTGAACATGAAGCCTTTTTAAAACGGGACATGTCAAGCAATGGTATCAAACCAATTGAGTTATGAAAATCGCAGATAAATAGACATATACCAAACAGGATAATGGCGTCATAATCGTCCCGGAACTGCCCTCTATTGCTCCAATAGCAGTCATAAGGTACTTTCGATACCGCATAAATGTCACATCAGCAGTGGCATTTGAGCCTAACGATTGCGGGGATCTCTGACCAAAAGTGACACGTAGGAATATATCAACACTCAGGAGTCACCGGGAACGATCAGGGCTTTGATCATCTCAGCGGTATTGAGATTAATTTTTAGCTTCCCTCACCTCAGTAACCAGCCTGCCGCCCCTGACAGTAGCTCCAAGCACTATCCCCGCACTGAGCAAAACAAGGTTCTTGACTATATACTGACCCTCAAGAGTCAAGGAAATGGGAAACAGATGAAAGATTTCCCCGGGAAACAGGAAAATGGGCATAAAGGTGCCCAGCATCTGCAGGTATAGCAACAGCAGCGTCTCCCTCAGGAAGATCTTAAATATGAGACCGATGCCAATCAATACTTCCCAGGTGGCAAGACCATAGAGGATGACTGTGTCAGATAGAAACCCAAAGGTCATTGTCCTGATTGTCCTGACAGCAATATCCTCGGCAGGACTGAGCCCTTCAAAATACTTCAGGAAACCAAACCAGAAGAATATAATACCGATACTCATACGAAGCAGCATCAACCCGTTAGCTGACATCCAACGGGTAACCGCTATATCGACTTTGTGAAACTTTTCACCTCTAAAATTCATACTCCTGTAGTTGTGGTGCCAATGCGTCAATGCAAATAATTATACAATTGAGGTACTTCAGCTCCGGTATACTAAATTCCGTGTTAGAAAACGAGCCTATTTTCAATAATTACAGATAAAACACCCGAAGAAACAGGTTGTTCATCTTTTCACACAAGAAATTTATCAGAAAGTTTTCTGGCAATTCACCGCCCGGTATGTACTCGTCCTGTGTAGCCGGCACCAGCATCACCTGCTTCAGAACTGTACCTGCGAGTGGAGTCAGAGCCTGCCTCGCGCATGCTGTCACAATAATAGTATTTTTTCCATCTACCGAGGATTGCGGGTGCTAATGCCTCCCGGCAGTAGAGGCGACAACCGCAGCTGTAATACTTGCAATGACCGCCGCCTGAACCTGGCTGACAGTCTGAGCCACGGCGTCAGCAACCGGATTCTCTTTTATCATCCTCTTTAACTGTGTCTTTATCTGCTTCAGTTCATCACGGTCCGTCGTTAGGATCCTCTGCATCCGGCATGCCTCAATCATGCCTGCAAGGGCGAGATTATCACCCGGGACACCCCGGTAAGCTATAATCTCATTCTTGAGCTGAAGAACCAGGTTGCTGCGGGTATAACTCTCAAGTAAATAGGATTTCCTGTATGGTATCAGACCGAGGAACTTCTTCTCTTCAATGCGCAATAATCGCTTACCCGCAAGCCCTTTCAGTAACTGTAAAAGATATTTGTTGTAACGTGCCCCCAGCTTCCTGATCCAGTATTCAGCCTTGCGGGGCTTCGTAGATTGCGACATGAGTGATATGACATCGTTCATGACCGGGTCCGTCGATGCACTGGCTCTCTTCAGGCTAAGCTTTGAACCATCCGCTTCGAGGCGGTCTGAAATCGTCATATCAAGCAGAATGGCACCAGCAATGCCATACTGCAAATAGGTTCTCTGCATCATAAACCGACCTTTATCCGGATGATGGGCGACAAGCAGGAACTTCTCCGCAGTGGTAAAATTCTTTCCAGCCATTTTTTCATTTATTAGACAGGCTCAGCATGAGGTTTAACATTAACACGACCAGGGGAGCCATAAATATATAAAACTACTTCACGAAACAGCAATTGCCTCATCAACTGACGACAGAAAGTTGACACACTTGCCACGGTTGCTCTCACGGATGAAATCACGCCAGCTCCTGCTCTTAAGATGGGAAAAGTCACCTACAATGAATAGCCGCATCCTATAGTTCGAGAACTTCTGAAGGACCTCACCGGCCAGTCCGGTCCTGAGGTCAAAAAAATCAGTACTGAGGTCACCGGCATGGACAATCAGTTTCGAACAGCCCCTGTACCCAATGTCCCCCATGATGTCCAGCATCTCCCCGGCTGAAGAGATGGTTGCCTTACCCTTCTCAAGCTCGGCGATAATATTAGTGGAATCTGTCCTATGAAATCTGAACATGCCCAAATATAAAATAATTTGGACAAAAGTGTATTCAGGAAACTATGAAGCCTGTGACTAGTGAGTGGCATCAGGAGTTGTACAGTGGCTAAAACAGGTATTCCCTATCCGGACAACCCTGAAGGCGCTGCTGACAGTTTTTTATGGAAGACAGTAATCAACAGTTAATTCCATATCCAAAAGGATCTGGTATTAACTGTCAGTATCTGCTCACATATGAATTATCCCCCGATCACACTGCTC
>CAZFIF010000252.1:0-3000 GCA_964519065.1 uncultured Rikenella sp. | reverse complement strand
GAGGTAGGCAGCCTGGAATAGGCAGTCGGCAATCAGCACTCCTCAGTCGGCACTCATTAGTTGGGACTGAAGACTGAGAAAGGACCTTTAGACATCAGACCTTCAGACTTTTGACTTAGTCTCATTACCGATGCAATAATTTGCTTCCCGGGCAAGTTTTTACATTAGAAGAACCAAACAGTATCCCTGATGAAGAAGTACCTCATCCTGCCTCTCATTGCCTCAGCGATGGTCTCCTGCGCCACCCAGGAGCTTTACCTGAACACCACCCGCCCGGCACCGGTGACCATAGCGCCGGAGATAAAGTCAGTCGGCATCATTGACCGGTCGAAACCGACCGACCGGACCAGGACTCTTGACGCACTCGACAAGGTGCTGTCGCTCGAGGGTGCTGACCTTGACTCTATAGGTACCCTGGAAGCCATCAAGGGTGTCACTGAAGAGCTGGAGGCCAACGACAGGTTCCACGAGGTCAAACTGCTAAGCAAATTTGAGTTTCAGGCCAGCAGTCTGGGCAGACTGCCTGCTCCTCTGACATGGGACCAGGTAGAGGGGATCTGCCGCGAAAGCGGCACCCAGGCCCTGTTTGCCCTTGAGATGTATGATACCGACACGCGCGTGGAAAATGCAGGGGGAGCCCTCGCGGAGCTAGCAGCTGGCAACATTCCGGCAGCTCTCCGTCTCGGTCCCATGGAAACCCTGGTAAAAACCGGATGGAGGATATACTCGCCTGCCGACAGGGCCATCCTTGATGAATTCATTGTGGCCGAATCAATTGTCTTCGGCGGCAGAGGAGGAAATCCTGTTGCTGCCGTCGCGGGCATGATCCACCGCAAGGACGCAGTGAAGGAGGTGAGCCGTAAGGCGGGCAATATATATGCCATGCGCCTGATACCCTACCGACTCAGGGTGAACCGCGATTACTATGTCAAGGGAACCTCCAACTTCAAAACGGCAAAACGACTCGCCCGGCTGGGCAGGTGGGATGAGGCAGGTGAGTTGTGGAAGCTGGATACGACACATCCCAGAAGAAAAGTGGCGGGCAGGGCCCACTATAATATGGCCATCATCAGCGAGATAAACGGCGACCTTGATAGCGCGGTCTCATGGGCAGAAGCAGCTTACTCAAAGTACAGGATCAAACGCGGTTTGCATTATACCAGGATACTTTCTAACCGGCAGTATGACCAGGAGGTACTCCGCTACCAGGAGGAAAGATGACCATAGGGTTGAAGGTTAAAGCAGGTTGCAGACCTTCTGATGTTCCGGAACAGTCATCCGCAGAAATCCCATCCCGCCTAGCTGATTAGGTATTATAGGTCGTGCCAATACCACATAACCTTACCGCGTAGCGGTTACAGTATTGTGGTCCGTCATCCCGGAGGAAAACCCTTCCGCGTAGCGGATTAAGTATTGTATATTTGTTTCGTGAACACCTCTCCACTCATGAAACAAACTCTTCTGATTTTATTAATCCTGGCTCTTGCTTCTGGCTACGCTACCGGCCAGTTGCAGTATGTAAACCCCTTCATCGGCACTGACAGGATGGGCCATACCTACCCCGGCGCCACCGTGCCCTTCGGCATGGTGCAGCTCTCGCCCGACACCGACACCGTACCCTATGAGATGAACGGCAGATACAACCGCGATGTCTATAAATACTGTGCCGGCTACCAGTATGCTGACAGCACCATCGTCGGCTTCTCACACACACACTTCAGCGGCACCGGGCACTCCGACCTGGGGGACATACTCCTGATGCCAACCACCGGACCGCTGCAGCTTAACCCGGGAACTGCAGATGAACCAGAAAAGGGATACCGCTCACGCTTCTCGCATGATACCGAGAAGGCCTCACCCGGATACTACGCCGTTACCCTTGAAGACCATGACATACTCGCCGAACTGACCGCCACAACACGTACCGGCGTTCATCGATATACCTTCAACAGGGGCGGCGATGCACATCTGATCCTTGACATGGTTCACGGAATATACAACTATGACGGCAAGAACATATGGACATTCATCAGGGTTGAAAACGACACCCTTATAACGGGCTACCGGATGACCAGCGGGTGGGCGCGGACACGGTCGCTCTTCTTTGCAATATCCTTCTCCAGGCCGGCTGAATCATACGGATTCGTGAATGATGCCCCTGCACAGGTCTACAAAGGTTTCTGGCGACGTTTTGACCAGCGGCGCAATTTCCCCGAAGCCGCGGGAGAAAAAATCAGGGGTCATTTTGACTTCGCCTTGAAGCCCGGAGAGCAGCTGACGGTGAGAGTGGCACTTTCGCCGGTGAGCACCGGAGGGGCAGTCGCAAACTTGATAGCCGAGGCTCCGAAGACAGATTTTGATGCAGCCAGGCTGGCGGCGGAGAGAATGTGGGAGGATGAGCTCGGGAGGGTGAAGGTGAAAATGATGAATGAAGAACAGAGGGTCAGTTTCTATACGGCACTGTACCACGCATACCTCTCTCCCACTATATTCATGGATAGTGACTCAAGGTACAGGGGTCTTGACCAGAATACCCACACGGCAGAAGGATTCACCAACTACACCACATTTTCACTGTGGGACACCTACCGTGCGCTTCACCCACTATTTACGATTCTGCAGCAGCGACGGACAGCTGATATGATCAACTCGATGCTTGCCCATTATGACCAGAGCGTTCATCATATGCTCCCTGTATGGTCACATCATGCCAACGAAAACTGGTGCATGATAGGATACCACTCTGTGCCTGTAATTGCTGATGCTATTGTTAAAAAGATGCCGGGGTTCGACTATTTGCATGCCCTGGAGGCATGTGTTACAACGGCCCGCAACGGTTGGTACGACGGCCTCGATGATTACATGCGCATGGGGTATGTGCCCGACGAACGGACCGGCTCTTCGGTGTCAGTAACTCTCGAATATGCCTATGACGACTGGTGCATTGCACAGGCAATCAGTAGCATGCCAGCCGGTGAGACGGGGACGACGTTGTCCCTG
>CAZFIF010000251.1:0-3000 GCA_964519065.1 uncultured Rikenella sp. | reverse complement strand
TTTCTTAAGTTGCTCCTGCAGGCTGACCTTGTCGGCAATGATATTTTTCAGATCATTAACGGCTACCCGTTCCTGAAGCATCGTATCGCGGTATCTTATGGTGACTGTCTGGTCATCCACTGTCTGATAGTCGATAGTAATGCAGTATGGTGTGCCGATGGCATCCTGTCGTCGGTAACGCTTGCCTATCGAATCCTTCTCATCATACTGGCAGTTGAAGTCGAACTTAAGGTCATCAACGATCCTGCGTGAGATGTCGGGCAGACCGTCCTTCCGGACCAGGGGAAGCACGGCGAGTTTCACGGGGGCAAGCACTGACGGCAGCCTGAGAACAACCCTGCTGTCGGGAACACCGTCCTCCCCGGTGAGGTCCTCCTCGTAATATGATGCAGATATCACCTGCAGGAACATGCGGTCGACGCCTATGGAGGTCTCGATCACATAAGGTATATACGATTCATTGATCTCAGGATCAAAGTACTGCATCTTCCTGCCGCTGTACTGCTGGTGCTGTTTCAGGTCGAAGTCGGTCCTGGAGTGGATTCCTTCCACCTCCCTGAATCCGAACGGGAATTTGTATTCTATGTCAGCTGCCGCATTGGCATAGTGGGCAAGCTTTTCGTGGTCATGAAAACGGTAGTTTTCGTCTCCGAAGCCCAGGGCACGGTGCCATTTCATTCGTGCCTCCTTCCAGTGGCTGAACCATTGCAGCTCTGTGCCGGGCTTTACGAAGAACTGCATCTCCATCTGTTCGAACTCGCGCATTCGGAAGATGAACTGCCGTGCGACAATCTCGTTTCTGAATGCCTTGCCTATCTGTGCAATTCCGAAGGGCAGTTTCATGCGCCCTGTTTTCTGGACATTCAGGAAGTTTACGAAGATACCCTGAGCCGTCTCGGGACGGAGATAGATCTTCATGGCTCCATCAGAGGTAGATCCTATCTCCGTTGAGAACATCAGGTTAAAATGCCTTACTTCAGTCCAGTTTTTTGTGCCTGAGACGGGACATACTATCTCACTGTCAACGATTATCTGTCTCAGTTCGGCGAGATCGGGTCCGGCCAGGGCATCAACAAACCTTTTATGAATCTCTTCATGTTTTCCGCTTATCTCCAGTATGCGGGGGTTTGTTGACCTATACAGCTCCTCGTCGAATTTTTCACCGAACCTGTTCCTGGCTTTCTCAACCTCCTTCTCTATCTTTTCGGAGAGTTTTTCGAGATGCTCTTCGATGAGTACATCGGCACGGTATCTCTTCTTACTGTCCTTGTTGTCTATCAGGGGGTCATTGAAGGCATCGACATGGCCTGAGGCTTTCCATGCGGTCGGGTGCATGAATATCGCAGAATCAAGGCCGACGATATTTTCATGGAGCAGGATCATGCTGTCCCACCAGTACTTTTTGATGTTGTTTTTCAGTTCAACCCCGTACTGGCCATAATCATACACGGCTGCCAGCCCGTCATAGATTTCACTTGAAGGGAAAATATAACCATACTCCTTGCAGTGCGCAACGAGTTTTTTAAAGAGATCTTCCTGGGCCATAGTATTTTTTGGGTTCTGCCTGTTAACCAGGCAAAAGTATATTAAAATCCGCTGTTTTACAATTGACCGAAATGGTGTAAAATCAATTTGTATCTTTGCTAATCGTCTTAGAAAATGGCTGTATGAAAGTTCGGTGTGATTTTCTGGTAATAGGATCGGGTATTGCCGGTCTTTCCTTTGCCCTCAAGGCAGCGGATCACGGTACAGTGTGCGTGATCACGAAGGCGGGTATGGAGGACTGCAGTACCCAGTATGCCCAGGGAGGAATTGCGGCGGTTATGTACGCTCCTGATAATATCGAGAAGCATGTCAGGGATACCCTGGTGGCAGGTGCAGGTTACTGCAATGAGGAGGTAGTGAGGATGGTGGTGAGTGAAGCCCCGGCAAGGATCAGGGACCTGATAAAGTGGGGGGTCGATTTTGACAGGAAGCCTGATGGCAGGCTTGACATGGCAATGGAAGGCGGTCACACCGAGCACAGGATACTTCATCAGAAGGATTCCACGGGGGCGGCGATAGAGGAGGTTCTCATACGAAGGGTCAGGGAACACAGGAACATAACTGTTTTCGAAAATCATTTCGCTATCGATCTGCTCACCCAGCATAACCTCGGGGAGTATGTTACCAGGGAGTGGAAGGACATTCAGTGCTACGGTGCTTACGTGGCTGATCTGGAGAGCAGCAAGGTGAAGACATACCTTTCGAAGGTGACCGTCCTGGCCACCGGCGGCTGCGGTAACATCTATCTGACCACCACCAACCCCGTTGTTGCCACGGGCGACGGTATGGCCATGGTACACCGGGCGAACGGTATACTGGAGAACATGGAGTTCATTCAGTTTCATCCCACGTCACTTTATAATCCCAATGTCAGGCCATCCTTCCTGATCACGGAGGCCCTGAGGGGTTTTGGTGCGGAGCTGCACAACAGTGACGGGGAGAAGTTCATGCCCAGGTATCATGCCAGGGGCTCGCTGGCCCCGCGTGACGTTGTGGCAAGGGCCATTGACAACGAGATGAAGCTCAGGGGTGATGACTATGTATGGCTTGACTGCACACATCTTGATGCCGAGGAGCTGAAATCACATTTCCCTCACATTTATGAAAAGTGCCTGGAGGAAGGCATTGATATCACACGGCAGATGATACCCGTGGTTCCTGCAGCTCACTACTCATGCGGCGGGGTTAAGGTTGACATGAACGGCAGAAGCTCCATAGACCGTCTTTACGCGATTGGAGAGGTCTCTTCCACCGGGCTTCACGGGGCCAACAGGCTGGCATCGAACTCGCTCATCGAGGCTGCCGTATATGCACACAGGGCTGCCGGGGAAGCTGCGGGCCGGATAGCAGACCTGAGTTTTGAGGAGAATATTCCACTCTGGAACTATCATGGCACCACAAACCTCGAGGAGATGATCCTTGTGACCCAGAATTACAAGGAGATGCAGATGATCA
>CAZFIF010000250.1:0-3001 GCA_964519065.1 uncultured Rikenella sp. | reverse complement strand
GTGAGGAGCCTGCTTGCAGGGGAGGTCCTTATTGTTGCAGCGAGCGTTCAAGTCCTTTACAAAATGAAAAAGCCGGTCATCGACCGGCCTTCGCTCCCCAGCTAGGACTTGAACCGAACCGACCGTTAATAAATTGCCCGGTGGGCAATTTTAGGGAGGTGTCAGATTGAAGGGAGGGCTCAAGTCCTTTACAAAATGAAAAAGCCGGTCATCGACCGGCCTTCGCTCCCCAGCTAGGACTTGAACCTAGGACCCCCTGATTAACAGTCAGGTGCTCTGACCAACTGAGCTACTGAGGAGTATGTCTCGCTTTTTAAAGCGGCACAAAATTAACCGCTTTAAACGAATTAAGCAATATCTTTGGCAAAAATTTCCGGATGAAGAAGATTATTGGCATCGGCAATGCCCTTGTCGATGTGATGACATTAGTGCCAGACGAAACCTGCCTCACCCGCTTCAGCCTGCCCAAGGGAAGCATGACCCTGGTCGATGCCACCCGCTCAGGTGAGATTAAAGAGGCAATAAACGGACTGAAAAGAACACTCGCCTCCGGCGGCTCGGCTGGGAATACCATGTACGGCCTCGGTGTGATGGGAGTGCACTCCTCATTCATAGGAAAGGTGGGACGAGACGAATTGGGCATCTTCTACGAAAAGGATATGGTGGAAGCCGGGCTTACACCCGTGCTGATACGCTCAAAAATATCACCCACAGGCACCGCCGTGGCACTGGTGACACCCGACTCGGAACGTACCTTCGCCACCCACCTCGGCGCAGCGACGGAACTGATGGCCGAAGAACTGCTGGCCGAATACTTCAGAAATTATAATATCCTCTACCTCGAAGGGTACCTCATCTTTAACCTCCCCCTGGTTGAACAGGCATGCCGGCTGGCAAAAGAGAATAAGATGTGCGTGGCCCTCGACCTGGCTAGCTTTAACGTGGTAAACGACATGCGCCCGGCATTCGAGAAGATAGTAAATGAGTATGTCGATATCATCTTCGCCAACGAGGAGGAGGCCAGGGCCTTCACCGGCCTGGGCCCCGTGGAAGCCCTCGACGAAATATCAAAAAGATGCGAGATTGCCGTGGTAAAGAGCGGTCCCGACGGATCGTGGATCAAACGCGGCGACGAAGTGGTCAAGGTGGAAGCCCTGAAGGTCAAGGCCGTTGACACCACCGGCGCCGGCGACCTCTACGCGGCAGGTTTCCTATACGGTTTTTCAAACGGATTCAGCCTCGACAAATGCGGACTCTTCGGCTCAATACTGGCAGGAAAGGTGATTGAAATCATCGGAGCCCGGATGCCCGACGAGAAATGGGCCGAAGCCAAAAAGCTGATCCGGGAAATTGCCGCAGAATAATCGCCTCCCTGACCAATATCAGACGGAACAGGGTGCCGGACCGTTTCTACCTTCTTCGCAAAACGTTGTCGGCCGGACAGTTACACCTGCCCAGCCTGATAAACCGGTATCCAATCCCCACCGTCAGACCGGTATTGGTGAGCGTCTGAGGATAGTCCTCATGGATGAAGTGCAGCAACCCGTATTGCGTCGCATAGGTCCGCACCCTGAAGAAAATATCCGACTTGAAATTGTACTGGAAACCGGCACCCAGGGTTACCCCTAGACCGGTCATATCATCCAGTCGTGCAAAGCCTGTCTGAAAGCCTGCCACAGCACCGGCATCGGCAAAGAACCACCTCAGGAAATCAACCCTCGCCGTCAGCGGCAGGGAGATGATGCCAAAGTTGCCAGGACGCTCTTCACCGGGAATACCCGGCGCAGGAGCGGTATAATAATACTGATGCGAATAGGAGAGTCCCGTTTCGATACTGAAGTGATCCCCGAATAACCTCCGGACATCAACACCGGCAGTCCACATCCCCGTTCCGGATACTGAACCTGCACCCACAAGTTCCTGAAACCTGAAGATTTCATTATCACCTCCGCCAGCAAAAACCGAATACTCTCCCCACCAGGTCTTCTGCCCACTGCATAAGCCTGAAGCTAAAAGCAACGTAAAACAGAGTATAAATGTTTCATTTCTAATGATGCGAATATTCATATATCAGAATTTTTTTAGTGCTCTTCGCCCGGAAAAAGGCATACCATGCTATAAAGACAAAGCATATCAGCGGCACAATAAACCCTACTGCCATCCCGGAAACGTCGGCTATGCGACCCATGATCACCGGGCAGATAGCTCCGCCCACTATTGTCATCACCAGTACCGAAGATCCCTTCTTGGTCATACCTCCCAGGTCTTTTAATCCTAACGCAAAGATCGTCGGAAACATTATGGACATACAGAAATAATTGAGGTAGAGTGCCACGAGCGACGGCCACCCGAGGCCGAGCATCACCAGCGCCATGGCCGCGGTGTTGATGAGAGCGTAGATGCCAAGCATCTGCCGCGGGCTGAACCAGCTCATGAAGAGCGACCCGATGAAACGTCCAGACATGAAGAAGACAAACCCCAGCGACAGCAGGTATGCTGCCTTCTCCGGGGTATAGGCGGGCATGGTCTCCACCACATAGTTGATGAAGAAGCTGTTGATGCCTGTCTGCGCCGCCACATAGAGGAACTGCGCCACAACGGCATACCGGAAATGCCTTACCTTCAGCAGTCCCCTGTACGTGCCCCTGTCGCCGTGGTCGTCATGCTCACCCTCATGGATGTCAGGCATACGGGTGATGACGAACATAAAAGCAACCGCCAGCACCACCCCTCCTATCAGAATGTAAGGTAACGCCATGGAAGAGAACTTGTTTGCGTCACCCTCGCCGCCGGCTCCCAGAATAAGCATGCCCCCAAGGGCAGGACCGATGATCCACCCCAGTCCGTTGAACGACTGCGACAGTGTCAGCCTCTGCTCGGATGTCTCCTTTGGGCCCAGAACGCTTGAATATGGGTTGGCGGCCGTCTCCAGGAAGGTTAGCCCGCATGCAATGACGAAGAGGCAGAAAAGAGTGAATTCAAATGTCTGTATAAAGGTTGC
>CAZFIF010000249.1:0-3060 GCA_964519065.1 uncultured Rikenella sp. | reverse complement strand
CCGGTGCCCTGGCACAGTCGATGAACATACCTACCTTCAGCCTCTTCATGCTCATCGGGTTTGACAAGGTGGAAGAGCAGTGGAAGAAGATGGGCTTCACCTTCCCGCTGGTCAACACTCCTGCGCTGGCCATGGGAACAGCCGAGGCAAGCATCCTGGAGGTTGCACTGGGCTATTCATCCTTTGCCAACGGAGGGATGACGGTGAGACCCCATTTTATAAGATCAATCACCGATTCCAGGGGTAATGTCATCTGGCAGAATGAGTTTCCGCAGCCTGACGAGAGAGTTCTCTCTGAGAAGTCAAGCCTGCTCATGGGTGCCATGCTTCAGAAAGCCATCAGGGAGGGTACCGGGGCCTCCGTCCACAGCGTCTACGGTGTCAGATTACCGCTGGCAGGCAAGACCGGAACATCGCAGGACTATGCCGACGCGTGGTTTGCAGCATTCAATCCCGGACTGGTGATTGTGAGCCGTGTAGGTGCCTCTACCCCCTCGGTACACTTCAACAGTGGCAGGTACGGATCCGGCAGCGCCCTGGCACTGCCGCTGGTGGCCATGACCCTGAAGACGGCAGAGAGGAACCCTGAGCTGATGAAAGAGATAGATGTGCCATTCCCCGAACTGCCCCCGGAGCTGGAAGCAGCACTCCTCTGTCCCGACTTCAGGGAGAAGACCTTCTTTGACAGGCTGATAGACCTCTTTGACGATGACGAAGTCCTCTTTGAGGAGGCCGGAAAACGGCGGCGCTCAATACTCGAAAGGATCTTCCGTAGATGAAGTTCATCAAATCCTTTTGGACCATATCCCTGCAGGCACCTACTCCGTCACAGCAGCCAGAGAGGGTTATGACACCCTGAGTTATGAGGGAATATTAATAAGGCCCGGGAACAGGACCATACAGAATTTCAGGCTTAAAAACAGGTAACCGGTTGATCCGGCTACCGAAGGCATAGCGAAAGCCGCTCCGCAGTCGGGGCGGCTTTTGCTTTAAAAGGATTTTTTGCTAATTTTGAAGGCTAACCTGTTTTTTTGCAACGGGATGCCGCTGCCTGTAGTATCAGAATTAATACAATGCAAAAAATGAGACGAAACAAAATCCTGTCAGGGATAGTACTGCTCGCTGCAGCAATGCTGTTAGCGGTCTCCTGCGCGGTCAATCCCGTTACCGGGAAAAAGCAGATCATGCTCATGTCGGAAGCCCAGGAGGTAGCTCTTGGTGTCTCATATGACCCACAGGTGCTGGCCACATTCGGTGTATATGATGACCCAAAACTTCAGGCATTAGTGCAGTCGAGAGGCACGGAGATGGGGAAGATATCGCATCGTCCCAACCTTGAATATCATGTTAAAGTTGTTGACTCGCCGGTGGTAAATGCCTTTGCGGTGCCCGGCGGTTACATCTATCTTACCCGCGGTATACTGGCACAGTTTAACAATGAAGCTGAGCTCATGGGAGTGCTCGGGCACGAGATGGGTCACGTTGCCGCCCGTCATTCCGTCAGCCAGCAGACCAAACAGCAGCTTGGCACTCTGCTGCTGATAGGTGGAATGATCGCCTCGGAAAAATTTGCCAACTATGCCCAGTATGCCATGCAGGGTATGGAGCTGTTGTTCCTGAGCTTCAGCCGTGACGACGAGCGTCAGGCTGACGCCCTTGGCTGTGAATACTCTTCGAAGATGGGTTATGACGGCACAAAGATGGCTGATTTCTTCAATGTGCTTAACAAGATGAACATGGCACACTCACAGGGCGGTGTCCCCACCTTCCTGTCAACCCACCCTGACCCGGGTGATCGTTACAATGCGGTCATGCAGCTCAGCAGGGCCTGGCAGGACAGCCTGAAGCTGCCGTCATACAAGGTCAACACGGATTCATACCTGCAACTGATTGACGGTATTGTTTATGGCGAAGACCCCAAGCAGGGCTACACCGATGACAACACCTTCTATCATCCGGAGCTGAAGTTCAAGTTCTCCTATCCCCCGGGGTGGGAACTTACGAACGCACCCACACAGGTCACCATTCAGCCCCAGGACGGCCGGGCCCTGATACTGTTCACCCTCGCAAACCAGAAGACGCTCCAGTCAGCTGTCGACAGCACACTGGCTGCCTATGGTCTTCAGCTGCAGCGGGCAGAAAGAAGGAACGTCAACGGCCTCCCCTCAATAATCACCCTTTCCGTGCAGCAGGCAAAGGACCAGCAAACAGGTGCGGTAAGCACAAACATGGTCCTCTCATACTTCATAGAGTACGGGTCGCTGATCTATGTCTTCCACGGGGTATCAACCGAAGCTGATTTCAATAATTATGTCAGCACCATGGAGGCTTCAATGAAGACATTCACCAATCTTACCGACCCCTACCGGATCAATGTCAAGCCGCAGAAGATAGCCGTTAAGCGGGTCCAGCGCACGGGCACTCTTGCCAGTGCCTTCAGCTACTACGGCATGAAGCAGGATATGTGGGAGGAGCTTGCACTGCTGAATAACCTGGAGCTTAATGACCAGGTGGCGGCAGGGAAAATGATAAAAATTATAACTCAGTAAACAACTGCATATTGACAACACAGACATTTCGCAAACCGGGAGGGTACTACTCCCTGAAGGGTAAGAACGGACTCTATGTCCGGTACTCTGTCATCGCCCTCATCGCCTTCTTCCTGCTGGTAACATCACTCTTCACCATCGGGCCCGAGGAGGTGGGCGTCATCACACGCTTCGGCAAGTACGTGCGGCTGGTGGATCCGGGACTGAACGTTAAGGTACCTGTTATTGAACGGCTCTACAAGGTTGCTGTTGAGAGGCAGCAGAAGCAGGAGTTCGGTTTCAGGACTGTTGAGGCAGGCATTCGGTCAGAATATACCAAGGTGGGTACTGTTGATGAGTCCCTGATGCTTACGGGCGATCTTAACCTCGCCGATGTAGAATGGATAGTACAGTACCGGATCGTAGATCCCTACATGTATCTGTTCAAGGTCAGGGAGCCGGTCACCACCCTCCGTGACATCTCTGAGGCATCAATGCGGGAGATTGTGGGTGACCGTACTGTCAACGAGGT
>CAZFIF010000248.1:0-3062 GCA_964519065.1 uncultured Rikenella sp. | reverse complement strand
AGCAGATACGCGACGAGCTGATGGGACTTGACCTTGACAATCTCACGCCGATGGAGGCCCTGAACAAGCTCTATAATATCCGGAAGTTATTAAAGTAAAGATCAGGGTTGTATTTTTAGAAAAATTATTATTTTTGCAGTCACAATTGCGGGAATAGCTCAGTTGGTAGAGCACGACCTTGCCAAGGTCGGGGTCGCGAGTTCGAGTCTCGTTTCCCGCTCAAAGAAATCAGGAAGCATCAGGCTTCCTTTTTTTTATTTCACCGGTCCCCAGTCGACCAGTATGCCGTCTCTGAAGTAAAGGTATTTCTTTGAATAGATCCACTCTTCCTCAACACTCTGATCTACGTACATATGGTTTATCTGCACCGGCTTACCCCAGCTGTCGCGTGCCATGTCGGAGGTGATACCTTTCCAGACCTTATGCTGGAAGAGTCTCTTGCCTATGTCGGCGCCGTACTTGTCAACGAGGGCCTCATACCTGTTTGCCGGAGCGTAGTACTGCTGCTCTTCGGGCAGTGGCTGCTCCTGCCTGTACTGTGGCTGCTGCTGAGGCTGCTCCTGCCTGTACTGTGGCTGCTCCTGCCTGTACTGTGGCTGCTGCTGAGGCTGAACAGAAGGTTGATCTTCCGGCCGGTCGGCTGGCGGCAGCATCTGTACTGTAACGGGTGCGGCTTCAGGTAGGGGTTCTCCCAGCCTGTCTGACCTGACAAATCCGTCCAGCCCGTCAAAAAGTATTCTTGTGTAGAGAGAGTCAGCGGTAACCACTTCCACCGTGCTTCCGTCGGGGATAAGGGTCAAGACTGATGTAAGGTCATCTTTGTCGCCGAAGAGCCTTACGGCCCCTTTGGTGGTTGCTTTCGGCAGATCCTGTGCCATTATTGCAATGCCCACAATGAGGGCAAGCATTGTAACTGCTATTTTTTTCATGACTGTACTATGTATTTGTCTTTAGCGATCAAAAACCGTACCACCTTATTTCCTGCGGATAACCATGAGCCCGTCTCTAAGGGGCAGGATCAGTTTTTCAACCCGGTCGTCGCTGCAAATCTTCTCGTTGAACATCACAATCCCATTTCCCTGGGGGTCTTTCGTTGCCTCTTCAGTCTCAATCTTACCACCCCAGAGAACATTGTCGGCTATGATGAAACCGCCCCTGCGTACCCTGTCAAGAACGATGTCGTAGTATTCGCAATACTCTCGCTTGTCACCGTCGATAAACACCAGGTCGAATGAGCATGTCAGGGAAGGAATGATATCCTGTGCCCTGCCTGTATGTTGTATCACCCTGTCGGCAACACCTGCAAGGGCAATATAGCGTGAGCTCATTTCATGAAGCTCGTCGTTCGACTCGATGGTATGCAGCTCTCCTCCGGGCTTCAGTCCGCGGGCCAGGCAGATGGCCGAGTATCCTGTGTAAGTGCCTATCTCAAGAACATATGAGGGTTGTATCATATGTGAGATCATCTCGAGGAGCTTTCCCTGGAGGTGTCCCGAGGCCATGTTCGGGTTTACCACGTACAGATGTGTCTGGCGGTAAAGCTCCGCGAGCACCTCATCCTCCGGCGTGCTGTGCTCCCTGATGTAGCGTTCAGCCTTTTTCTCCATTCTGCCTGTATATAAGGGTTGACAGTGAAGCCTCCTCGAATACTGCACTGGCTATCTCTGTCAGTTCGATGGCGGTTACAGCGTCTATCTTGCGGAAAATAGTCTCCATGGTGTCAATGCGGTCAAAGATCAGCAGGCTCTTTCCCAGGCTGAGCATCAGGCTCTCGTGGTTCTCGTAGGCCCTTGCCAGGTAGCCCCTGATCTGGTTTTTGGCCTTGGTAAGTTGCAGGGTGCCCAGCGGCTGGCGGCGCAGCCTCTCCAGTTCGGTACGGGTCAGGGAGATGCTCTTTTCGAGATTGCGGCTGTCAGTACCGAAGTATATGGTTATCAGGCCGGTGTCTGTATACGGGTTGTACATCGACTCCACATTGTAGGCATACCCGCGTTTTTCACGTAGCGAGAGGTTCAGTCGTGAGTTCATCCCCTGTCCGCCCAGGATGTTATTCAGAATGAAGAGTCCCATCCGGCTGGAGTGGTGAAGGTCGTAGCCGATATTGCCTATGATGCAGTGGTTCTGGAAGGTCTCCATCTTCTTTTCAAAAGTAACAGGTCTGTACCTGTACTCTGACCTTTGCCGGCGGGTACCATCCCTGGCGACGATCCTGCCGAAATGCTTTTCAAACAGGGCGGTGATATTTTTCGGGCTTATGGCGCCAACAGAGCAGAAGACCATCTCTGAGGTGGAATAGTTCCTTGCAATGAATTTGCGGATCGACTCTCCTGTTATGGCTTTCACTGTCTCCGGCCGGCCAAGGATATTTCTGCCTATGGGCTGGTCAGGGAAGACCAGTTCCTCGAACTCGTCAAAGATATATTCCGCAGGGTTATCGAGATATGAGTTGATCTCCTCCATGACCACCTCCTTTTCCTTCTCTATCTCAGCAGGGGGGAAGGTGGATGAGAAGAGGAGGTCTGCCAGCAGTTCCGTTGCGCGCGGATAGTGTTCCTTCAGGAAGGAGGCGTGGATGGCGGTCTCCTCCTTGGTGGTATAGGCATTCAGTTCGCCGCCGACATCCTCCAGGCGGCTGAGGATATGAAACGACTTGCGGTGTGTTGTGCCCTTGAAGAGCATATGTTCGATGAAGTGGGCGGTGCCGTGTTCTTCGGGGAGCTCATCACGTGAGCCCGCGTTGATAATCACGCCGCAGTGTGCCACCTCGCTGGTTGTCATGCAATGCACCAGCCTTATGCCGTTGGGTAGTGTGTGAAATGTGAGGTCCATGCCTGTTTCTGAGCGTGGGCAAAGATAGCATGAATTGAGTTGTCCGGCACAATTATGCAAAGTGGCTGGGTGGTCTTGCATGAAAATTAAAAATGAAGTATATTTGCCGACCGAAATGGTACCATAGCTCAGTTGGTAGAGCAACGGACTGAAAATCCGTGTGTCCCCGGTTCGATTCCTGGTGGTACCACGTCTTAAAACCGCAAATCCCGCAAGATCAATGATCTGCGGGA
>CAZFIF010000247.1:0-3087 GCA_964519065.1 uncultured Rikenella sp. | reverse complement strand
GCTGATGAAGGCCTTCCTGCTTTTTATTCTTTCAATGACATCCCTTTTTTCCATAATTTCTTAATATGCCGCAAAATTAACATTATAGAGTGAAACAGTAACAAGAGTAAGCTACGCTTTTATTTCACGGCAGGAATAAACAATGTTTTTCGATATTGCAGTTTATTTATTAAAAGATTAGTTTTGAACCCTGACCCTCCTGTTGTTAAAGGAGGTTATCCATTAAATCAGATCACACCATAAAGTAAGAACGATGACTACAGTTGAAGCAGCGGCCCCCATAAGCCGGAAGAATTATATCGTCGGTATGACGGTGATAGCTATTTTCTTTTTCATCTTCGGGTTTGTCACATGGCTTAACGGCATCCTGATACCCTTCCTGCGTACGGCCTGTGAGCTGACCGATTTCCAGGCCTATTTTGTGACCACCGCCTTTTACATCTCGTACTTTGTGATGTCGCTGCCCTCCTCGGCAGTGCTTAAGAAGACCGGGTTCAAGAACGGTATGTCGATTGGACTCTGGGTCATGGCTGTCGGGGCTCTTATCTTCATCCCTGCCGCCCTGGCACGCAACTATGCCATCTTCCTTCTCGGTCTGTTCGTTCAGGGGACAGGGATGGCACTGCTGCAGACGGCATCAAATCCGTATGTTACCATCATCGGCCCGCGTGAGAGTGCCGCAAAGCGCATAAGTATGATGGGCATAGCCAACAAGTTTGCCGGCGCCATCGCTCCGGTGATCCTCGGAGCCCATATACTCAAAGACTCGCACATCCTCGATGCACAGCTTGCAGCCGCCACCGATGCCCTGGCACGCGCTGAGATCCTCGACCTCCTGGCAACCAGGGTCATCAATCCGTATATCATTATGGCTGTCATACTCGTGGCACTGGGACTGCTGCTCCGCTTTGCGCACCTGCCCGAGGTGGATACTGATGCCGAGGAGCCATCTGTCGGAGAGACCAACGTTAACAAGACAAGCATATGGCACTTCCCGCATATGATCTTCGGAGCCGTGGCTCTCTTCTTCTACGTAGGTGTGGAGGTCATCGCCGGAGACACCATAATAAGGTATGGCCAATCGCTGGACATCGGAATGTCATCGGCAAAATACTTTACATCACTCACGATGCTCGGGATGATATTAGGATATATCATGGGTATCATCCTGATACCAAAGGCACTGTCACAGGTTAATGCCCTTAGGATATCAGCTGTCCTGGGGATCATCTTCTCACTGGGAGCAATATTCACGCCGGAGGCAGCACAGATCACAATGCCCTTCAGGGATCTTGTCACCTTTGACGCCGTCACACTCACCATTCCCGTTACCGTTCTCTTTGTGGCGCTCCTGGGGCTGGCCAATGCCCTTGTCTGGCCTTCAATGTGGCCCCTGGCGCTAAACGGCGTGGGGCGGTTCACCAAGACTGCCTCGGCACTGCTGGTCATGTCAGTGGTAGGCGGGGCCATCATACCGCTCATCTATGGTAAACTGGCTGACATTTTCAGCACCCAGGCCGCATACTGGGTCTGCATTCCCTCTTATCTCATACTGCTCTACTATTCGCTTCACGGATACAGGCTGAAAGGAAGATAACCTCTCCGGCAATGAGAGCTGACCTGCAAGAGATATTCAGCTGCTTCGGAGCGGAAGGCACTTTTCTTACCGGGGAGAGTTTTGGCCCGGGCCATATTCATGACACCTACCGCATTATCACGAAGGAGAACAATTGTGACGACTATATCCTGCAGCGTATCAACGATAATGTATTCAGGGATGTACCGAAGCTTCAGGAGAATATCGAGAGGGTCACCGCCCACCTGCGCAGAAAGATCGCCCTGATCCCCGGCAGCGACCCCAAAAGGGAGTGCATGACACTGATGCCGGTTGCTGTCACCGGCAAATCATACCACATCGATGAGAAGGGCAAATTCTGGAGGATGTTCATCTTCATCTCCGACCACCGATCCTACGAGAGGGTCGACTCATACCACAGGGCCTCTGAGGGAGGCAAAGCCATCGGACGATTCCAGTCCATGCTGGCCGACCTGCCAGGCGAGCCGCTGCATGAGACCATACCCGATTTTCACAACATAGAAAAACGACTGGAGAGCTTTCACAGGGTAATAGATGAAGACCCCGCGGGCAGAGTCTCGCAGGCCCGTACGGAGATAGAGGACATAACCTCACGGGAGGAGGAGATGAAGGTCATCATCAGGCTGGGCCGTGAAGGAAGCATTCCCTTAAGGATCACCCACAACGACACCAAATTTAACAATATCCTATTTGATACCAGTGACAGGGCCCTCTGTCTCATCGACCTCGACACAGTAATGCCGGGTTACGTGCACTATGATTTTGGAGATGCTATCCGGACAGGAGCCAACAGGGCCGATGAAGACAGTCCTGACCTGAAGTCGGTCTCAATGGATATTGAGATATTCAAGGCCTATGCTGAGGGCTACCTGTCAGAGGCAATGGGCACCCTCAATGCAACCGAGATTGAATACATACCCTTCGCTCCAAAACTCCTCACCTATATCATGGCTACCAGGTTCCTGACCGACTACATCGCAGGAGACATATATTACAAAATCGGCTACCCTGAACATAACCTCCGGAGAAACAGGGCTCAGATTGCCCTGCTGAAGGATATGGAGGCCAAGTATGACAAAATGGTGCAGATAATCAACAGCTACAGTAAATGAAACCGGCATGAGCAAGAGATCAGCAACGGATATTGTAATTTGGTTTCAGGAAGGTTCCACTCAACAAATAAAATAGAAATATCAGAAACGAATGAAAAAGACACTCCTCACATCAATCATCGGGCTCCTAACTCTATTCACAACCTATGGACAGCAGCCCTCTGCCGTCGTTGACAGCTCAAGGTACTCAGCATACTGGTGGCACAGTAAGGATATGTATGATCATCTCCCTGACAGCAAAAATGAGATAGTCTTTCTGGGCAACAGCATCACTGACGGCGCAGAGTGGTTCGAACTGCTCGGTAACAAAAGATGCCGCAACAGGGGCATCAGCGCTGACGTGACCGAAGGAGTGCTTCTGCGCCTCGATGCCATCAC
>CAZFIF010000246.1:0-3090 GCA_964519065.1 uncultured Rikenella sp. | reverse complement strand
ATGGAGATCTCCCTCAGTGAGAAGGCGTCAATCCGCTTGCTCAGTTTCTCAGTCCTTAGCATCGTCCTCCCTTCCGAACAATACGGGCCTCTCCGTCGCCAGCACCCTGAAGAGCACGAAGAAGAGGAGGGCCACAAGTATGAATATTATTGATGCCGGCCGTGCCGCGCTGATGCCGTAGGTGTTGAAGCGGTCATAGATCAGCACCGGCGCTATCATGGGATGGTATGCTATGATGACCACCGCTCCGAACTCGCTCATGCCCCTGGCGAACATCATGATGAAGCCTGATACTACGGAGCGCCACGCCTGTGGCAGCGATACGGTAAAGAAAATACGTGTCTGGCTGGCCCCCAGCGTCAGTGCTGCCTTCTCTGTCCTCTCCGGCACGGCCGCAAAGCCGTCGCGGGCGGCGTTGATGAGGAAGGGGAGGCTGACGAAGGCCATGGCGAGGGCTATGCCGGCACCGTTGTTTACCAGGAGTATACCGGCTTTCTGTGCGGCACCTCCCAGCAATCCCTCTCGGGATATGAAACCCAGCAGCGCAATGCCGGCAGCGGTATGAGGCAGCACCACGGGCAGGTCAATGATACCCTGCACCACGCTCTTGAGAGGGAACTTCTTCCTGGCCATGATCCATGCCAGCGGCACGGCTCCGACAGCAAAGAGGAGTGTGGAGGCAAAGGCTATGGCAAGGGTAAACCACACGCTCCGGCGCACGGCAGGGTCAGCAGCCGTGGTACGCACCTCACTGAATGACGAGTCGAAAAACATGCCTGCCAGCGGTGCGATGATGAAAAGCAGCACCAGCGCGGCCAGTATGGTGAAGATCCAGTTGAAGAGCGTATGACCTTTCATGGCTGGAGGTTCATTCTGAAGTAAGAGAGAGATACTTCTGCAGTGTGGAGGGTACCGCCGCAGGATCGTCTGCCACGGCAGGGCGTAGCGGCTCCTGTCCTGCTGCCCGGAAGATGGCAGCTCCCTCGTCGCTGAGCATGAAGGCAAAAAACTTCATTGCCAGCTCTTTCTGGGGAGCATCGTCAGTGACGGTGCCCGAATAGCTTATGTAGCTGCCCCTCACCTCCGAGCGCTGCCCTGGTGACTCACCGGGTACCATGTAAGAGACTGTGGCATATCGGTCAGCCATGAGGGGCGACGACAGGTTTATCTCATCGGGCAGCTCCAGGAACCTGAGTCCGTGTTGTATTGCCACCGACCTGTACTGGAACATGTAGTCGATGACACCGGTCTCAGCCAGTGCCACCAGGTCGACCTCCTTCGGCCTTATATATTCTGTATCCTTGCCCAGCAGCGAGTCGGCCAGCCCGGGCCTGCCGTACATCTCCCCGGCCAGCATGGCTGCGAAGACGGTACGGTATCCGCACGGGTCAGCATCAGGGTCACTGCGGCCGATAATGACATCATCCCTGAGGAGTATCGCGGGCCAGTTCTCCTCTCTGATGATGGAGGCATATTTCGATTCATCCCTGAAGGCAATCACCAGCTCGTTGGTGGCAAAGTGAATGTTCCACGAGGCATAACGCGGTATCAGCATCGAGCTTATTACATAGTGGTCGGCTGAGAGCATAATGTCACAGCTCCTCCCGAGCTCGGTGATCTTTCTTGCCGAATGGAGGCTGCCGGCCGCCTCGGAGAGAATCCTGACACCGCTGTTGGCCTCTTCAAACGCCTTGCTCAGCTCCCTTACCGGCACCGAGAGGCTGCCGGCGTGGAAAATAGTCAGAGTCTGAACGCTGCTGCGGCCGCCACAGCCGGTGAGAGCAATGATAAGCGAAAGCGCAGCTACCTGTAAAACCCTCATCGTGAGCCGTTTATTGCGTTAATACGGTTAAAGAACACTTTGGCGATGCTCTTCATGGCAATGTCGGTCTCATGACGGAGGCTGTTGTAGGCGCTCACCAGCTGCCTGCCGTCAGAGGAGAGGAGGGTGCGGCCGCCGGAGGCTCCTCCGCGTCGCTTGTCTACCAGTTTGAAGCCCAGGTGCTGCTCCACATCGTGCAGTATGCCCCATGCTTTGCGGTAGCTCATTCCCTGGTTCCGTGCCGAGGCTGTCAGCGATCCCGTCTTGTCAAGGTCAAGCAGCAGGGCAAAGCCCTCGCCGTCGAGTATCCTCTCCTTCTTCACAGTCTCCAGCCACATCTCGTAGCTGAGGAAGATGTCATAATAGGGTTGACCCTTATGTCCTGCCATATCCCTCCTCCCGATTACTTATAAAGGCACCTGTAGGCACAGGGCTGATCAGTCCTTACCCCGAAACGCTTTCCGGCCTGCACTATGAAGGTCTCATAGGGTTTGTAGCTCTTCCAGTCAGTCTCACCGGGGAGGAGCACGGTCATGGTGCCCGAGATCACCGTCATGTGCTCAACCGTTGAGGTGCCGAACTCGAATTCCCCTGCCGCCATAACACCCACAGTTACAGGGCCGTCCTCGTTCTCAAGTGCGAGTGACTTGACCTTACCGTCGAAATACTCATTTACCTTTATCATCTCATGTGATTTTTCATGAAGGGCAAATGTACATCTTTTGCATAACGCTTCCAAACCCTAAAAATTCAGTCTGCACTCTGCAGTTTGAGACTCCGACATCGTAGGAGGCTCAATCCCGACCACGAAGTGCGTCGGGACGGCACTCTGCAGTCAGCTGTTCCTCGGCCTCACAATCTAAGCACCTGACTATCAACTCATAATTCTTAATTCTTAATTCTTAATTCTTAATTCTTAATTCTTAATTCTTAATTCTAATTCCTGATTCCCCCACTACTGCCTGTTGCCTGCTCCCTGAATGCTTTTTAGTATATTTGCATCACTTATTTCCATCCCATGAAATACAACAAAACTCTCCGCCGGCTGTTGCAGCTGATCAACCTTGAGAGCGATCTGGATGAGTATGAGAACATCCATGAGACCATAGAGAGGGAGCTCGTCTTCAAGGGCACGAACCTCTGGATCCTGGTCTTTGCCATACTGGTGGCTTCTGTGGGCCTAAATATGAACTCGACGGCAGTGATCATCGGCGCGATGCTCATCTCACCGCTGATGGGGCCTATCAACGGCATCGGCTACAGCATTG
>CAZFIF010000245.1:0-3127 GCA_964519065.1 uncultured Rikenella sp. | reverse complement strand
TGAAGAGGGTGGGCCTGCCAAAGATAATATACTCCCTGTCAGTCTTATAGGTGTTCAAAACCCACTTGTGACCCTTAAACCATACCAGCCTCACCATCCCGGTGCCATCATAGAAGTCAGCCGTAAGCCGTTTTCCCTTGCCGCCACCCTCGGCAGAGAAGCGCCGTATCTTACCCCTGAGCTGTACATGCTGCATGTCGGTGTCAAGCTCGCTCACAGTGTAAAAGCGGGTCTTGTCAATATACTTGTAGGGAAAATAGTATATGAGATCCCTGAAAGTGGAGATGCCCGCTTCTGATTCAAGCAGCTCCGCCCGCTTCGGACCAACCCCTGGGAGGAATTTTATCTCATTGTCAAGCAGTTCAGACATCAGGCATAGAGAAAATGATACTCACCGAAAATAGTTAAATTTGAGCTGCCATCAAATTTTCCTGTCTGACGAAATGAACCTCTACCCGGTAACGGCAGCTGTAAAGCATCTTCTTACTTCACGAAGCACCGCCGGATACGGTGTACACAGTCCGTTCGTCTATGACTTCCTCACAACAGTTGTCAGGGGTAAAACAGAGCCCCATATCCTTGAGGAGGTTGAGAACCTCAGAAGAGAGATGCTCGCCAGCAGAAAAACTGTCACTGTCACTGACCTGGGAATGGGATCAGTGGTGAGCCGTGGGGCGGAGCGAAAGATATCAGCTATCGCCTCGGCAGCATCACTGCCACCGGGGCAGGCAGCACTGCTGGCAAGAGTGGCCCGGGCGGCGGTAATCAGAATAGAGGACTCAGAACCGGGGAACATGAACATGAGTGGTGATGATGAGGATGCAGGTACCGGCAGTTATGACAATACAATGAAGAGACAGGTACCAGATCAGGGCGTGCCTCCGGTAGGTTCCTCCCTTAACGAAACCGGGCAGAATTTACTGACTGATGGGAACAACCGGGCAAACAGCAGGTCAGATGACCGTTCAGAGCGGAAAAAAGGGGAGATAATTCTCGAGCTGGGGACCTCACTCGGGATTAGCACACTGGCCCTTGCAATGGCCCTGCCGGAACATAGGATAGTTACCGTTGAAGGATGCCCCTCCCTGGCCGCGATGGCACGGGAAAACATGCAGAGACACGGCGCCCGGAACGTCGAAGTTGTCAATATGGAGTTCAGTGCAGCACTGAGTCTGCTGAAACGGGATAATACCAGGGTCTTATTCGCCTTTATCGACGGAAACCACAGCGGCAGCGCACTGCTTAATTACCTGGCTGATATTGAAAAGATGGGGGAGGAGATGATCATCGTGGCCGACGATATCCACCTCCGGCGTGATATGTACAGGGGATGGCGCTCTTACCTGGCTGACAGCACCACACCTGCGGCTATGGAGACCTTCCGCTTCGGCATCCTGTTCCGCCTGAGAAGCATCACCCCCGGCTGCTACCGTATACGGTGTTAACAAAAAATAACAGGATCATAACATTATTATAGAGTAATTTCCACTAATTTCGGAACTTCAATAAAAAAGGCATGGACAAGGTAATAGAGATACATGAGATAGTAAAGAACTACCAGGTGGGTTCAGTGATCGTAAGGGCCCTGCGGTCGGTATCACTTGAAATCAAAAGGAATGAATACGTGGCGATCATGGGACCGTCAGGATCAGGCAAATCAACCCTGATGAATATACTCGGATGCCTCGATACTCCAACAAAAGGACAATATGTCCTTAACGGCACCGACGTCAGCAAGATGGAGGATGACCGACTGGCGGAAATCCGTAACAAGGAGATAGGCTTCGTCTTTCAGACCTTCAACCTGCTACCCAGGTACACTGCCCTGGAGAATGTAACCCTCCCCCTTATCTATGCCGGCATTCCGCGCCATGAACGGGAGGAACACGCAAAAAAAACCCTTGACCTGGTGGGACTCGCTGACAGGATGACCCATAAACCAAATGAACTCTCCGGAGGTCAGCGCCAGAGAGTAGCCATCGCCAGGGCAATGGTCAATGACCCATCCATAATATTGGCTGATGAGCCTACAGGTAACCTCGACAGTAAAACTTCTTTTGATATCATGGGACTGCTCGACAAGATCCACGAGGATGGAAACACTGTCATTGTTGTTACCCACGAAGAGGATATCGCAAGACATGCACACCGAATCATCAAACTGATGGATGGTGAAGTCTCTGCAGATTATGTCAACGAGAACCGCATTGAGGTAATAAAAAAATAGAGACTCTTCATTACATGCAATGAAGATCTATACTAAAACCGGCGACAGGGGAGAGACGTCCGTCATAGGCGGTATGAGACTCCCAAAACACCATCCCCGTATTGAGGCCTATGGCTCCGTCGATGAACTCATCGGATGGATAGGAGTGTTGCGATCCACAGATCAGAACTGCCTCCCCGTCTCGGAACTGGTAACCATACAGTCCGTCCTGATGTCATGCTGCGCCGTGATAGCCACACACCCGTCTGCAAAGGTGCCCGAAGTAATTTCCATCGATGACACGTCGGCACTTGAAAAGTCAATCGACTCCATGGAATCCGGATTGCCTCCGCTGGACTCCTTTATCCTTCCCGGCGGAAACCCCCTCTCCGCAAACTGTAACGTGGCACGCTGCGTCTGCCGCCGCGCCGAACGGGCAATACTTCGCCTCGATGAGGAGGAAAAAGTCGACCCGGATGTGATCAAATATATTAACCGCCTCTCCGATTACCTCTTCGTACTCTCAAGGTATTTAAGCTATAAGCTTGGTAGTGAGGAAGTTAAATGGATCCCTCGAAAAGTCGACAAATAATCATTAAAAAATTCGGCAAACTCTTTTTTTATTCTAAATAATTTTATATTTGCGGACTTTAAGAAGGGTAATAAAATAACTGCCTATATAATGTATTGGACACTTGAATTAGCATCAAAACTTGAAGATGCACCATGGCCAGCAACAAAGGATGAGCTCATCGATTATGCCATACGCTCAGGTGCCCCTATGGAAGTCATAGAAAACCTGCAGGAGATAGAGGATGAAGGAGATATTTATGAAAGTATAGAAGATATCTGGCCTGACTATCCCTCAAAAGATGACTTTTTCTTCAACGAAGACGAATATTAGAAGTACCTGCCGGTCCA
>CAZFIF010000244.1:0-3134 GCA_964519065.1 uncultured Rikenella sp. | reverse complement strand
ATGGATAGTACTGTTCGTTCTGCTGGGCATCTATCTCATGGGCAAGATCAAGTTCTCGCACGACAGCGACGTACCTCACATAGGAGTGTTCAGGCTGGTGCTCATCATAGCATCATTCACCTTTGCCCTCTATCTCGTACCCGGACTCTTCGGAGCTCCGCTGACACGCATATCTGCATTGCTGCCTCCCCGGGAGACATCGGGTTTCAACCTGCTCAAGGCCATCAGCGAAAACAGGGGCGCTGCTGCTCCCGGTGCTTTTGCGCCGGGTACCGTGGGTACTGCAGGGTCAGCCATCTGCGGAACACCAAAATATTCCGATTTCCTTCACTTTGAGTACGGACTGCAGGGTTACTTTGACCTGGAGGAGGGACTCGCATGTGCAAGGCAGCTTAACAAGCCTGTGCTGATCGACTTCAAGGGTCACGCCTGCGCAAACTGCAAGGAGATGGACGCCCGCGTATGGTCTGACCCGGAGGTGCAGAGACGCATAAAAGAGAACTTTGTACTGGTTGGTCTCTATGTTGATGACCGCACGAAGCTGCCTGACAATGAGGTGTTTGTCTCGAAGGTCGACGGCAAGGAGAAGAAGACGATGGGGAAAAAGAATGAAGACATTGAGATATTGATGTTCAACACCAACACCCTTCCCCTCTATGCCATTGTTGATCCGTCGGGCAACCCGCTGATTGAGACCCGCGGCACCGATTTTGACATCCAGGCGTACATCGACTGGCTTGACCGCGGTGCGGAGGCGTTCAGGAATCAGTAATCACTGATAAGCGTTTGATTTCTGACAAATCGGGGGGATGCCAACGGGATGCTCCCCAACAAATCGGGGCTGAATATACGCAGATGCAAGCTGGTTGTACCCCCACAATTCAGGTTTGTCTCTAGGGGTCTGCAAGCGGGTTGCTCACGGATAAGTCGGGGCTGACTCTACAAGGCTGCAAATTGGATGTAGCTCTGTAACTGTCGGGTATTATCTGGACATATAGAAGACCAGGCTGCCGCCGTTCATGATCTCATCATGGGTAATATATAGGCGGTCGAGCTTTTTGCCGTTCAGTTCAACCTTTCTCACGTAGACATTTTGTGGTCCCTGGTTGACTGCCTTTAGGGTAAAGGTTTTCCCGTTTTCCAGGCTAATGGATGCCTCCTGCACCAGCGGGCTGCCCAGGTCATAATGGTCTGAACCGGGGGCCACAGGGTAGAAGCCGAGGGCGCTAAAGATATACCATGCGCTCATCTGCCCGCAGTCGTCGTTACCGCTCAGGCCGTTAGGGGCAGGAAGGTATTTTGTATCCATTATATGCCTTACCCAATACTGGGTCTTGCGCGGCGCACCGGCGTAATTGAACAGGTATGGCACGTGGTGTGACGGTTCATTACCGTGCACGTAATTACCGATGATGCCTTCACGGGTAATATCCTCGGTTTCAGCAAAGAATTCGTCCGGCAGATGCATGGTGAAGAGGGAGTCGAGGTGCTGTATAAATCTTTTCCTGCCACCCATAAGGCCGATCAGGGTATCGGGGTTATGAGGTACATATAAGCTGTAGTTCCATGCGTTGCCTTCGATAAAACCCTGTCCGTGGGTGCTGAGAACATCAAATTCTGCGCGAAATTTGCCGTCGGCGCTGCGCGGACGCATGAAACCGGATGCGGGATCCCATACATTCATGTAGTTGCGTGACCGGCTCATGAATTCACTCTGTAGATGGCTCAGATCCGTGATACTATATGAACTGCCGCGCGATTCGTGAAGCAGGTCACTGGCATCCGGGTTGCGGAATGAACTGCCGATGGATTCACGGAACGGGTCACTGCCGTCACCCCGCAAAGCCACCTCTGGCTTTCTTTCGTGCAAGCTGCCGATTGCCTGTGCAATGCACCAGTCGTCGAAGGCATATTCCAGCGTGACCGAAACCGATGATGCTGTCCGCTCGTCGGGCACATATCCCAGACGGATATAGTCGTCAAGGCCGTCGTACCAGCCGTTATTCGCGGTTGTGACAGATGCTTCCAGGGCCCGCTGATAATCAAAACCCGGGATTTTCTTGACAATGGCATCAGCAATTACAGGTACAGAGTGATATCCTATCATGCACCAGTTCTCATTGGCATGATGTGACCAGACCGGCAGCATGTGATGAGCGCTCTGATCATAGTGTGCGAGCATCGAGTTGATCATATCTGCTGTCCGCCTCTGCTGCAGGATGGTAAAGAGGGGATGAAGGGCACGGTAGGTGTCCCAGAGAGAGAAGGTGGTGTAGTTGTCAAAGTCGTCTGCAGTGTGAATATTCTGGTCCAGCCCTCTGTAACTCCTGTCACTGTCCATAAAAATAGTGGGTGAGAGATATGCGTGGTACAGTGCCGTATAGAAACTGACCATCTGCTCCTCACTCATCATTTTTACCTTCACTTTGCCCAGCTCATCTTCCCACATTCTCTCCGCCGCCAGCCTTACGGCATCAAAATCAGCCTGCGGCGCCTCAGCGATCATGTTTGCCACTGCGCCTGCGGTGCTCACCGGTGAGAGGGCCACTCTCACCGTCAGCTGCTCTCCGGGTTTCATGTAAAAATCAAAATGACCCCTGATCTTCTCTCCGGCAGCTTCGGGGAAGTTCATGCGCTGGTCAAACCGGCGCCAGAAACCCTTATAGACCTGTGCCGGGGCATCATTGACGAATCCGAAAGATTCAACCGGTCTGGAGAATGAGATTGCAAAGTAGAGCGACCGTGTCCGTGCCCACCCGCTGGTCATCCGGTAGCCTGTAACAAGGGTGTCATTTTCAACCCTGATGAATGTCCAGACGTTTTTGCCGTTATAGTTGTATATTCCGTGATCCATGTCCAGGATCAGATGTGCATCGCCACCCCGGTTGAATGTATATCGATGAACGCCGGTACGTGTTGTAGCGGTCAGTTCGGCACGGATATCGTGGTCTTCAAGGGTAACGGCGTAATATCCGGGTGAGGCTTTCTCGGTCTCGTGTGAGAAGCGTGAGCGATATCCTTTCTCAGGTGCATCTGCAGTTCCCGGATTTAACTGAAGCGCTCCGGTGGTCGGCATCATGAGAATGTCTCCCAGGTCGGAGTGACCCGTACCGCTGAAGTGGGTGTGTGAGAAA
>CAZFIF010000243.1:1544-3160 GCA_964519065.1 uncultured Rikenella sp. | reverse complement strand
GACACTTCAATATCTTCTTCCTGTCATTTTATTCGTTACTGCCGTCAGGCTGCTGCTCCTGCTCTGTGAGAGGCGTCGGCAAAGTGGGGATGGCATTGGGATCCTGGGCTCTCTCAATGGACGACTTGATAATCGACTCCTTTGCAACCTCACCCCTGGGAATCGATGCCGTAGCTGCCAGGCAGAGAACCACAATAGCCACACCGAGAGTCCATGTCGATTTCTCAAGGAAATCAGCCGTCTTGCGTACTCCCATCGACTGGCCGGCGGATGTGAAGTTGGCGGCGAGGCCTCCTCCCTTGGAGTTCTGTACAAGCACCACCATGATTATCAGGACACAGGCCAGAATCACCAGGATCGAAATAAATATATAAATACCCATTGTTGTACTATTTTATTAACTCTTCAATCTTTTCAATACGGCTTGCAAAGTAAGCACTTTTTTCCGGATATTGCAATGAGAGTTTCTGATAAATATTAATTGCCTTGGTGTAATACCCCTGGTTGACGTAAATCTTTGCCAGTGTTTCAGTTATAAAGGTGCCCTCCTCTTCCGTGCCTGTTTCTGACAGATCCCAGACAGGCTGATGCTCGCCGGGTTTTATCCTCTCGATGGTCGGACTTATTCTGATAAACCTGTCGATAAGGTCTGCCGGTGTCACTTGCTTCACGGTCTCCTTCTCATATTCCATCTCCGTAACGGTATCGTCGGGCAGCAGCTCCAGCAGCTCCTCCTGTACCGGTTCGGATACGGTTTCATGTTCGGCCTCCGGAACTGCCTCTTCTTCCGGTTCCATCTCCGATACTTCTTCCGGCTTCATCTCCTGCACTGTTTCCGGTTCCATCTCCGATACTTCTTCCGGCTTCATCTCCGGCACTGTTTCGGGTTCGAACTCCGGTTCTGTCTCCGGTACTGTTTCGGGCTCGAGTTCAGGTGCATTCTCCGGTTCCACCTCAGCAGCTGCTTCAGGTTTCACCTCCGCAGTGCCCCCGGTGGCGACTGGATGCCCGGCATCATCTTTGCCGATTTGTGCACGGGTAATCATCTCGAGCTCCCTGAGCCGCGCCTCTATCTCGGCTACAAGCTCCTCTCTGGAGCGGAGCCCGGTATTGAGATCAGCTGCCGTGACTTCTTCCGGAGCATACTCCTGTTCGGGAGTAACCTCAGAAATAACTTCATGTTCCACGCTTTCCGCGGGGCTTAACTTCTGGTCTGCCGCACCCTCCGGAGCGGGTTCATATTCTGTGATGTCCGGCTCTGCTGACTCCGCAGCAATAGTCTCACCAGGAACAACTTCCTGCTCTGTTAACTCCGCAGCAGCAGTGTCATCACAAACAACTTCCGGCTCCGGAATATCTTCAGCAGCAGGCGGTTCCGCACCGGTTTCAACGGCAACCGTCTCCTCCTTGATCACCTCAGCAGCAGGCTCATTATCAACAATTTCATCCGTAGGCGGCTCTTCAGTGACTGTATCACCAATCGGTTCAACCACCGTTTCCTCTTCAGTCAGTGGAGCATCAGCATCCTGAATTGCCCCGGATACCGCCTCCTCAGCTGCCGCCCCCTCTGCAATCACTTCTGCCGTTGACTCCACAACAGGCTCCTCTTCAATCAC
>CAZFIF010000243.1:0-1444 GCA_964519065.1 uncultured Rikenella sp. | reverse complement strand
CAACAGGCTCCTCTTCAATCACCCCGGCAGGCGGTTCCCCGCCGGCAACCAACTCATCAGGCTCCTCGCCGGCCTCAGCACCAGCAAATGCCTCCGGAGGCACCCCGGCAGCCTGCTCACCGCCGGCAACCACCTCATCAATATCACCGCCGCTGACCGCCGCAACAGAATCCACGCCGGTGAGCGCGGCGGACGGCTCTTCAGTCGTTACGGCTGCAACAGGCTCCACGCTCTCCTCCTGCACGACATCCTGCCGGCCGGCAGTCTCACTGCCGGGAGAGAGATAGATATAGTGATAGAGCACCTCCCGGTCGCTGACCGACAGAGCTGATGCCTTCAGCTGTGAGTCAAACCTTATGTCGGAATTCTCCTTAAGCCCCTTGAGAAGCAGGAGATGTGCGGAATGAAACCAGGGGAAGAGGCTGCTGAGCTCTCTCAGACCCTCTATGTCGGCAGGGCCCGGGAGGCCGATGCCGACAATAAATCTGTTGAATTCATTCCTGTTCATCAGCCCTCTTTACCAGTTGACAAAAGCTCTGTTGAATATATCCTCCACCAGCATCTTCACGATCTCTTCGGTAAGACTGGCCTCAACGGCACTCAGGTCAAGAGCGCTGTTGTAATCCTGATACCGTGTAAATGACTGGTCGTAGCTGAGTTCCTGGTCAAAGCTGTTTACGAACCTCACCCTGACGGTGATTGAGAAGCGGTTTGAGGCAGCCTGTTCATTGCCGCTGACGGTCAATGGCTGGGTTTTATAGTCGGTGATGTCGCCTTCAAAGCTCAGATCACCGCCGGCAGATACCATATCGAGGTTGGTCTGCGCCCTGCAGAGATCGATGAGCGCGTCGGTGACCGTCTGGTTGAGTCCGGGCTGCACCAGGCTGGCCCTGTTTTGAAACGGTGCGACGCTTATGGTCTTTGCTTCAGGGGGTATGGAAGCCCCGGTGAAAGAGTATCTTATCTTTACTCCGCAGCTTACAGTCAGCATCAGCATGACCAGAGGCAACACTATCCGTACCGTTTTATCCGTCAAGGTCATACTCCTTTATTTTCCTGTAAAGAGTTCTTTCGGAGATTCCCAGCTCAGCCGCAGCAAGTTTTCTCTTGCCGTTATTTTTCTCAAGAGCCTTCTTTATCAGCTCCTTTTCCCGGTCTGTCAGTGAGAGTGACTCTTCCACCAGCTCTTCGGTGTCTTCAATGACCCTGCTCTCCCGCGGCGGAACGTACCCCGCCTGAGATGACTGTGCAGGCTCAAACGCCGGTCTGCGGACATTACTGTCGCTGAACAGGTTGCGGGCTGCCCTGGCTCCGCTCTCGGTAAGATTTTCTGCATCTGCACCTGTGTTCAGAAGATCATAGACGAGGTTCTTCAGATCATGCATGTCACTCTTCATATCAAAGAGCACCTTGTACAGTATCTCCCTCTCCGTATTGAAATCCG
>CAZFIF010000242.1:0-3175 GCA_964519065.1 uncultured Rikenella sp. | reverse complement strand
CCACCGGCCCCTCGCCCTCAAGAAGATACTCAATGTCGCCAAACGAGGAGCTGAAGACCTGCGACCCGATCCGGTCCACCTCCGCCCTCGCCGCAGAGAGATCCCTGCTGTACTTCGGAATAACGACTGCCAGCAGTACTGACACTATAACAAAAATGATAATCAATAACATAGATTTGCGTTTCATTTTAGTCACCCTTTACCCGACGGCTGAAGTGGGTAAGCCTCCCTCCTGCCGGTATTTTCCTGGTATGAAGTTAGTGATAACATGTTCTGCATCCATCCTGTGCTGAAGAATCATTTGACATGCTATTCAACATAGAATCTCAGTGAAGCAGACTCATGGTCCGGCCGGCAGGCTGAGGCAACCGGGCCGCATAGTCTCAGCTACCGATTAACTGCCAGCATGAAGTAATTGGAGAACAAACTGTTACTGATGCTATCCCGGATTGGATAGTCCACGATGCTCACCGGATATAGCACCACGGAGAATCCATGAGCAAGGCCCGGTCTTAATTATTGCGTTTTTTTTAGTGTTTATAGTTTATTTGTAACTTGTAAGGTATTTTCTCCCGTGCCAGGTCGGTAACGGCAGGCGATGTCACTCCATCAATGGTATTGCAGGGCTGGTCTACTTCCTCTGGATAGTGGTCGTCTCCGTGGAACTTATCCGGAGCTCTGCACGGGAAGGATAAAGAGTTGAAGACATAAGCCTGGCAGGTTTGTGACATATCTTATGAACTTGCGTCGATTTTAAAGAAAGATACAATAGTCCTGCCGCTGCAGAATGTCGTGCTTACAGCAGTGGAATGTTTAAATGGTTTTTATCAAAAATCTGACAGATAATAACTACTTCCCCGGGTTAAGATATTCTTTAAGGCTGTTTACATACGATTCAAATGCCTTTATTCCCTTGTCTGTGATTGACAGCAGCGTGTTCGGGTAATTGTTCTTAAAGGATTTTTCAACTTTAATATACCCGGCATCCTCCAGTTTCTTTATCTGGATACTTATATTTCCTGCAGCAGCCCTGGTCTCGCTCTGTATATAGGTGAACTCCACCTTTTCGGAAGCCACCAGCATCGAAATAATTGCCAGCCGCAGTTGCGAGTGCAACAGTGGATCTAAATCGTTGTACATGGCCCTATTCTTTTGCTGCCTTTAATAAATATCCGGGAATCAGATAACCGCAGATTATTGCTGCACTGACAACCAGTGCCATGTATTCATTGGTCACAAAGGTTGCAGCAATACTGAAAATAAAGAATGACATACCTCCGATAATCAGGGGTCTGAACCTAATAACCAGCGCAGTGGTGGTGGTGGCTATGCCTGCGACTAATAACATCAGCGGTGGCGGGGCTATCCCTAACCTGATACAGATAAATGTTGCAATAATAAAGGAAGGCGCGGTTACCCACCACAGATAATCTATAAACTTGTCAATATGACTGTATACCTTCTTATCCCTGTTCATTTTCCGTACCATAAAATACATGATTATGAATCCGGTTAAAAGAAACACAGCCCAGCTTCCAAGAATTATATATCCATTGTGGGCCCACAATTCCGTGCCAGGTAAAAACTTCAGGATGAAGAAATTGGTAACGCTGGCAAGAGTTAATATCCAACCCCAGAGTAAAAAGACTTTTGAACTTTCCCTGTAATTTATCTTAAAGTTTGCAATGGCTTTGTTAATTACATCAAAGCTCTCTTCCGGTGTTAAACTAGTATTTTCCATATTGATATAGTTAATGAAGTTAAGTTGGTACAAATATAAACTAGTTAATTCTATTAACCAAATATTTTTACTCATTTTTTTATCTGACCTGCGGCAACGCGCTTTCATAGACAGCAGTCAATCCATCACTGAAGAATAATGTAAATCATTGGCTGCCATATTAAGAAATATTATATTTCGGATAGTCTAAATTGACCTTCCATTCATGAAAATAGCAGTAATCGGAACCGGCGGAGTTGGTGGATACTTCGGCGGGAGACTCGCCAAAGCGAACTTTGATGTTACCTTCCTCGCAAGAGGAGAACACCTTAGAAAAATTCAGCAAAACGGCCTCCGGGTAAAGAGTATTAACGGCGATTTTAATATTGACAACGCACAGGCAACAGACAGCATACAGAAGATTGGTTTCGCAGACATAGTCATACTTGCCATAAAAGCCTGGCAGGTGCGTGACATATCCCGTGAACTTGGGTCGATAATAAAGAAAGATACAATAGTCCTGCCGTTACAGAATGGCGTGCTTACAGCAGAGGAGCTGGCTGAGAACATACCGTCAGCGAACATCATAGGGGGATTATGCAAGATAATAAGCAAGGTTGAATCGCCGGGAGTGATAAACCATTTTGCCCTTGAACCGACAGTCATTTTCGGGGAATTCGATTCCCGCGGGACTGAAAGGGCTGAGTTGCTCAAATCCGTTTTTGACAGGGCTGAAGTCAACGCCATTATCTCGGATGACATTACTGCGGATCTGTGGAAAAAGTTCATCGCTATCTGTGTCAGCGGGTTGCTTGCAGTAACCAGAACCAATTACGGTGAACTGAGAGAACTGAAGGAGACACGTCAGCTTATGACAGAACTGATCCGGGAGATTTTTACATTATCGCAACGGCTGAAGATAAATATCGAGCGTGAGTTTCCCGACAGGCTGATCTCGCTGATTGATACCTATCCCTACGAAACCACCTCTTCGCTGACCAGGGATGTATGGGAAGGGAGGCCGTCAGAGATTGAATACCAGAACGGGACTGTGGTAAGACTCGGCGAAAAATACGGTGTGGATACCCCTGTCAACAGGTTTGTCTACAACTGTATTATACCTATGGAGATCAAAGCCAGGAAGATGATGGCAGAAAAGAATGGCAGGAATCAAACTGGAACTATTCCGGTTTCCTGATTGTTTTATGACTAAGGAGTGATTTCATCTGCATGATGGCAATCTGTTTTGGCTGCTTTACTTTCCCCCTGAGATAGTCCCTGATTAATCATTACTGTGTTAATGCTCTCAAGATTTGACAATACAACCAGCTGCTCAAGTGAGGCATGATCCCGCACCAGGCAATTATTACCAGTAGTGATCGCCTTAATTGGAATTACAGGGCCTTTTTAACCATTCATAGAGCTCCTTAGCTTCTCTGGAGCTATTCTCTATAG
>CAZFIF010000241.1:0-3209 GCA_964519065.1 uncultured Rikenella sp. | reverse complement strand
CATAGCAGCCCGGCTGGGGTGGAAGCATGCCTTCGGCATCGTGGCACTGCCGGGAATGATAGTGGCTGTACTCTTCTTCTTTGTCAAGGATTACAAAACCGTTGACCTCTCATTCACTGACAGCTTCAATGTCAAGGTAAAGATGAAGAAAAAGGATATGGTAAGGGAGTTTCTCTCAAGACCATCACTGATCTTTACATACTTTGGATTTGCTGCCGTAGTGTTTGTGACTACTTCACTAATAACATGGCTTTCAACATATTTTCATGTCACCCGTGACCTTCCTATAGAGAAGGCCGGTTCAATGGCCAGTGCGGTAATGGTACTTGCCATAGTTGGAGCACCCCTGGGAGGAATCATAACAGACAGATGGCGAAAATCAAATATCAGAGCCCGTCTTTTGTTTCCGACGATAACAACGGTATCGTCGGCCATCCTGCTCATGTTTGCACTGTGGATGACCCATGGCACAATCCAGTATGTATTCTTCCTGATGATGGGGGTGATGATCACCGCCTTCCTGCCGGCAGCCGCTGCCGTGACACAGGATGTGATACACCCCGGCATGAGGGCCATGTCATACGCTGTGGCTGTGGTGGTGCAGAACCTTCTTGGTGCCTCCACCGCGCCACTGGTCATTGGCAAGCTCTATGACATGTTCGACATCGAAAAGGCCATGGCACTGCTTCCGTTCATGCTACTCATAGGTGCCGCGCTCTTCTATGCAGGCTCAAGGTACTATGTGAAGGATCTGGAGAAAACAGCCAAGATACAGCTGGAGCCGGAAGAATAAATAAGGATCATCCGGTCTGAATGCGGTCCCCCGGACGGGTGATAAACAGGCTGCCCTGTATTCCGGGTGATCACATCCGGACCTCCGTGTGCGAAGTGTTAGTGTGCGGCTAAAGTGTCTCCATGCGACTGGATAAGTCTCTCCCCCTCCCGGGGAATTAAACCCCGGCTCTCAAATGGCATTGTTATTGCTCTCTGCAGAGGTGGTTGTCCATGCAATGGGTGACGTTTAAATTTATTTATAGTAAATTTGCACACCGTAAATCATACATGATGAAAGAGCTTCTGCAGAACAAATACTTTAAATTCGGCGTGGCAGGTCTACTCTACCTGCTCTGGATCATATGGGTGGGAAACTACTGGCTGTTGCTCGGGTTACCCATAGTTTTTGACATCTACGTCAGCAAAAAAGTCAACTGGTCCTTCTGGAAGAAACGCAACGGCAAAAACAGCACAGTGGTCGAGTGGCTCGATGCACTCATCTTTGCAGTGATTGCCGTCACATTGATAAACATATTCCTCTTTCAGAACTACCGCATTCCAACGCCTTCAATGGAAAAGACGCTGCTGGTGGGTGATCATCTGGCCGTCAGCAAGGTGGCCTATGGTCCGCGCATGCCCAATACTCCCGTCGCCTTTCCGTTCACACAGCATACTCTGCCTTTCACAGGGGGCAAGGGTAAGTCCTGGTCCAACCTTGTAAACTGGGATTACAAGAGGCTTAAGGGATTCGGTCATGTCAGGAACGATGACATCGTCGTATTCAACTTTCCTGCAGGTGATACTGTCTGTCTTGAAAACCAGACCGTCAGTTACTATGAACTGGTCAGGGAGAGAGCCGAGATGCTGACTGCTGAAGATATCAGGGGAAACAGACCCCTCAGGGAGAAGGAACAATATAATGCCCTTGCCAGGCAGTTGATATGGAATGAGTATACTGTCATCTACCGCCCTGTTGACCGCCGCGACAATTACGTCAAGCGCTGCGTGGGCATACCCGGCGATACAATACTTATTAAGGGCGGTCAGCTATTCGTAAACGGTGCCGCATCCAGGGTTCATGAGACACAGCAGACCTCCTACTACGTCCGCACCAACGGTACCCGCATCAATCCCAGGGCTTTTGAGCGAATGGATATCTCCCGGTCAGACCAGTCGATGATGCTCTCCGGCACTGTATACCGGCTGCCCCTGACAACAAAAAACGCGGAACTGATATCGGGTTTTGCCAATGTCACCGGCATCGAGGCCGACTACAGAAGGGCAGGAGAGTACGCCCCTTACATATTCCCGCATGACCCGCAGTACAGATGGAACGAGGATAACTTCGGTCCGCTCTGGATACCGAAGAGGGGAACCACCGTGAAGCTTGACATGACCAACATCAGCCTCTATGCCTCTGTAATTGACATATATGAGGAAAACAACCTTGAGATACGCGACACTGTTATCTATATCAACGGAGAGCCGGCAGAGAGCTATACATTCAGGATGGATTACTACTGGATGATGGGCGACAACAGGCATGACTCGGCCGACTCACGCTTCTGGGGATTCGTTCCGGAAGATCATATAGTCGGACGCCCGGTGCTGGTCTGGCTCTCTATTGACAAGGAGGCCCAGGGATTCAAGAAGATAAGATTCAAAAGGTTCTTTAAAGGAGCCAAAAGGTAATTTGCGATTTCAGATTTTCGATTTTCGATTTAATCGCAAATCGCAAATCGCAAATCGACAATAAAAAAGCGGGTCTTGCCCGCTTTTCTTTTATTCTTTCACTTTATCCACTATCGCCTTGAAGGCTTCAGGGTGGTTCATGGCAAGGTCTGCCAGCGTCTTTCGGTTCAGGGTTATACCCTTCTTCTCAAGTCCGCCGATGAACTGCGAATAACTCATTCCGTGCAGGCGTACCCCGGCGTTGATCCTCTGGATCCATAACGCGCGGAACTGCCCCTTCTTGGCACGGCGGTCACGGTAGGCGTAGCCCAGACCCTTTTCAAGTACGTTCTTGGCAACGGTGTAAACATTCGAGTTGCTGCCGAAATACCCTTTGGTCTGCTTTAATACCTTCTTTCGCCTTGCCTTTGATGCTGGTGCATTTGTTGCTCTTGGCATTTTCTTTACTCTTTTTCGGATGTAAGCGCCCTGTAAGGTCTTTTATGCTTCACATCCCGGTTAATAATTCATTTGATTATCACACTGTCAGGTGGTTATTGTTACTTAAGCCCAAGCAAATGCTTGACATTCTTCTCATCAGCCTTGTCTACCAGTCCGTCATACGTAAGATTTCTCTTGCGCTTGGTCGACTTCTTGGTAAGAATGTGGCTCTTGAAAGCATGCTTTCGCTTGATCTTACCTGAACCGGTCAAAGAAAATCTCTTCTTTGCACCCGGATTTGTCTTGATTTTTGGCATCTTAAA
>CAZFIF010000240.1:0-3232 GCA_964519065.1 uncultured Rikenella sp. | reverse complement strand
CATGCGCTATATCATGCAGAACACTGAAGAGAGGGTAAAATCATACGGCGACAGCCTCTCGTTCATGGCCCTCTACCGGAAGAACAGCCTCACGGGCGTGATAGGCCTCTGCCGGCGCACCACACTGAACTGCGGCATCCCCGGTGATTCCACCTATCTGCGCTACCTGGCCGTACATAGCGCCTTCCAGAGGGAGAGGGCCCCGACGCAACGCAGGGAGAGAGCCGTTCCCGGCGAGGAGAGCTTCAAGCAGAAGGCCCTGGCACTGATCAGTGACCCCCGCTACCTGACCGGCGAACAGCTTGAGACACCTCCTCCCCATGTGATGTACGCCTATGTCGAAAGCAGCAACGAGAGGTCACGAAACCTGATCAACCAGTCGGGATACGAATACATACGCTCGTTCCTGACGGTTGCCTTCAGCAGGTTCAACCCAAAGCGTAACCCCTCCGTCACGAAACTGACACCGGAGGAGGAGCCTGCCATGGCACAGCTGCTGAAGGAGTTTTATGGTGACTACTGCTTTTATACTGATGAGTTCACGTTTCTGGGTCACAGATACTATGTCCTCAGGCGCGACGGCGAGATCGTCGCCGGCGTGAGCGCCATACCGGCCCGGTACAATGTGGTGAATATGCCCGGACTGTGGGGATGGGTGATGATGAAGGTACTGCCTTTCTTCCCCTTTTACAGGCGACTGTTCCGTCCGGGTGAGTTCAGGTACCTGGTCCTGAACGGTATATACTGCCGCAAGGGCAGCGAGCACTTCCTGCCCGACCTCTTTGAAGCTGTCTGCGCTGAAGAGGGCTATCATACGGCCCTCACATGGCTCGATGATCATTCGGAGCTCTATGAGAAGCTCAGGACAAACAGAAAGATGGGAGCCCTGAACAGGATGCTCAATGCGAAACCGGGACTGGTATATGCCTCTTTCCCGGGACTGACAACCGAAGAGACGGGCAAATTCTACGATAACCCTGCTTACATCTCGGGATTTGACTTTTCATGAACATCAATATCATTCATTATGAGAATAGCTGAAGAAAAACCGTGCCGGAGCATGCTCGCAGGCCTGATAATCTTATGCCTCTCCGTTGGAGCTACGGCTCAGACGAATCCCGAAGATCGCATGCAGTGGTTCTCGGATGCAAAGCTGGGGATATTTATTCACTGGGGTATTTATGCCGTCAACGGTATCGACGAATCATGGTCGTTCTACAATGAGCTGATCAGCTATGACGACTATATGAAGCAGCTCGGGGGATTCACCGCTGAGAATTATGATCCCCGCCAGTGGGTGAAGCTTATCAGGGAGAGCGGAGCCCGCTATGCGGTACTGACATCAAAACATCATGACGGTGTGGCACTGTGGGACACGAAGCTGAGCCGCCTGAACACCGTTGACACCACCCCTGCCCGCGCTGACCTTGTAAAACCGTTCGTCAGGGAGCTGAGGCGGGCGGGACTGAAAGTAGGGCTTTACTACTCACTGCTCGACTGGTCTCACCCCGACTACCCCAACATGACCAAAAGCATCAGGAGGTATACGGATGACTCATTGCGCTGGGAGCGTTTTGTGACATTTAACCACGGGCAGATATCAGAACTGGCTGAAAACTTCCGCCCGGACCTCTACTGGTTTGACGGCGACTGGGAGCAGAGTGCCGAAAAATGGCACGCAGCGGAGATAAGAGAGATGATACTCGCACATAACCCCGCTGCCATCATCAACTCACGGCTTGCAGGTTACGGCGACTATGCCACTCCGGAACAGGGATTGCCGTCGGTGAGGCCTGAGGCGGACCACTGGGAGCTCTGCATGACCATCAACGACTCGTGGGGCTACCAGGGCAACGACAGCAACTACAAGAGCCCGTCGCAGGTGATACGCATATTTGCCGAATGCATTGGCATGGGAGGCAACCTGCTTCTCGACATAGGGCCGAAGGCTGACGGTACCATCCCTGAACAGCAGGAGGAGGTGCTCAGGGAGATGGGCCGCTGGACCTCCAGGCACCGGCAGGCGATATATGGCACCGTGGCAGGACTGCCTGACGGGCATTTTGCAGGCCCCTCAACCATGAGCCGCGACAGCACCACCGTATACCTCTTCTTCCCCGGTGACGGGGGCGGCGAGCTGATGCTCGAGGGAGTGAAGAACAAAATCAACAAGGCCTTCGTGGTGGGCAACGGCACCACCCTGGAGGTCAAGGAGTACCTCAGACCTTACTGGAGCAACCACGCCGGAGTCTACTTCATAAAAGTACCCGAAGAGCTGCTCGACGGAACAATGACGGTGATAGGACTTGCCCTCGACGGTAAACTGAAAATTGAATAACCCCATGAAAAGATATTGTTTAATGCTGCTGATGACAGCCGTAATGGCAGGATTGGCAGCTCAGGAGCATGATGAGAGATATGTGGCGGAGACCGACCCGCTGGTACTGCAGAAGCTTGAAGAGTGGCAGGATCTGAAATTCGGCCTGCTGATGCACTGGGGACCCTACAGCCAGTGGGGGATCGTGGAATCATGGTCTATCTGCGCTGAGGATGTCGGATGGTGCCGGCGCAAGAATCCTGATTACATAGAGTACAAAAAGCAGTATGAGGCCCTTAAGCTGAGCTTCAATCCTGTCAGCTTCAATCCCGGGAAATGGGCGGCAGCAGCCAGGGACGCAGGGATGAAGTATGTCATCTTCACCACCAAGCACCATGACGGCTTCTCGATGTTCGACACCAGGCTGACGGACTACAGGATCACCGACCCGGAGTGCCCCTTCAGTGTCAATCCCCGCGCCAACGTGACGAAGGAGATCTTCACCGCCTTCCGTGAACAGGGCTTCTGGACAGGGGCCTATTTCTCCAAGCCCGACTGGCACAGCGAGTATTACTGGTGGCCCAACTTCGCCACCCCGGACCGGAATGTAAACTACAACATCAAAAATTACCCCGAACGGTGGGAGAAGTTCGTGCAGTTTACCCACGGACAGATAATGGAGCTTGTCGGAGGCGACTACGGCAAGGTTGACATACTGTGGCTCGACGGCGGATGGGTGCAGAAGATGAGTGAGGAGCAGGAGCTTCGATATCTGACAGCCCCCGGAAACAGGTTTGTACGCACCCAGAGCCAGGACATACGCATGGATGAGCTGGTGGAGAAGGTACGTGGCGTGCAGCCCGGCATGATCGTGGTAGACAGGGCTGTCCACGGCAAGAACCAGAACTACCTCAC
>CAZFIF010000239.1:0-3241 GCA_964519065.1 uncultured Rikenella sp. | reverse complement strand
CACTCAAGATTGTAGAACTGATAGATTCGACCCAGAATCCTGATGCGGCCATGCTGTCGGCAACAGAGCCGGCCTTCTTTGAGACGGAGCTACAGGGCAGGTTCTCATTTTTCTACGGACCGGCACAGCCCACCCTGGAGAAGGGCAGGGTTTACGCCTGGCAGGTGATTGCCGAGGAGAGGGAGACACAGGCAAAGTTTTCAAACAACGGGCGCAGTCCCGTCTGCTGGTTCAAATGGGATCCGTTTGAGCCGCCTTCCATAATGATGGATGCCCCCGCAGAAAAGATTGTAGCCGGCGGGGCCAAAATAGAGCCTGTAACAGGTCCGGGCCAGATACCGATCTCTGTGGTCTCTGGGAAACTAAATTATAAATTCAAGGGAACACTCTCAGCATCTGCTATCTCGCAGACGTCAACCCAGTTAAGTATATCGCAGGCCGGCATCCAGTTAGCCGGCGACGGTCTCCAGTATAATGTCAGCGATGTCAGTCCGGCCAATTCCAATCCGCTGAAAAACGTAAAGGTCAGCCTCATAGTTTCATATGTTCTCAAGGGAACAATAAACAACCAGACATACGACGGTATGCCGGTTGACATGAACAATATGAAGGATGATCAGAAGTTCCTGGAGGTTTTTCCCGATCACGGGAAAGTACTTGCCACGGCAACCACAGCATCCGACGGCAGCTTCTCGTTTACCTTCCTGAACACAGCACAGGATCTTGGCCTTCTCGATGATGATGCATACTGGAAATCGGCCGGGGGTGAATTCTTCGACATGATGACCGGCAAGGTCTACAAGGTGTACAGGCTGCTTGTGGAGAATAAATATTACTGCAGTCCTGATATCAATATCAAGCTGGAGCCGTGGCAGGCTCTCGACCTGGGTACGCTGGTATCATATGTCAAGAGCTATAACCTGAAAGTCCATACATCCTGGACCACCTCTCAGTTCTGGGATGTCATGGGCGGGCAGGGCAAACCGCTTGACAAGGTTAAGACGGTACTTGAGAGGAGGACTGATGTGCCGGCTGTGCCTCGGGATGAAGCGGTCTACCCCGTATCGGGAAACATTCCATCCTTCAATGTCTTTCCCAAAAACATCACGAGTGGACTGACTGGAGATGACGGCACCTATACCTTCAGGAACCTTGTACAGCATGATCCGGACAATCTCCAGGACAGGTATTATGTTGTCTGCGAACCTGACAAGGTTACCGGTCTCTATATCTTCAAGAAGCAGTCAAAGGCCTTTTATCCCTTATATGATAAGGACAAGAAGGAGTTCCCGTACAATTCCCTGAGGTATCTCGATACTGATCCGGGAATGCCTGCAACCCAGTACGAGGCTTACGGAGAGGAGACCACCTGGAACAGCCAGCTGCAGGTAAAAACATATGAGATCGAGATACAGCTCTATCCCGGCAAGCCAAGGATTGCCGGGAAGGTCGAGACAGAGCAGGTAGGGACCAAGCCACTCAGCAATGTGACCCTGATGGTGCTCAGCAATTACCAGCGATCTTCCGATTATAATGTGTTGGTGCGCACGGCGAAGACCGATGCGAAGGGGTATTATGAGTTTGATAATCTCGATGTGGAGCTTGGTGAATACAATACCGAAGGCCCCACACAGGTGATCGGCCCGAACAGGTCGCTGTTCTGTACTCCTGCCGGGTTTAAAGGCAAAACCTTTTTCTACGGGAAGTTGATGTGGGGGCAGCAGATAATCGAAGATATTCTGCTGGAGCCTGACGGATTGCTGACGGGATATGTTACTGATGAGACAGGTCTTGCCGTTGCAGCCGAAATAAAGGTTGATGACTTTGCCTTCACCTCAACTACCCCACAGTTTGAATATGACCAGCCTGCGGGCGGCGGCACACTGCCGTCAGGCCTCCCGAATTCAGGGGGAGGCACTCTGCCGTCAGGCATGCCTGGTTCCGGCGGCGGTAACTTACCGTCAGCTCTTCCTGCGGCCTCAGGCGGTGGCCAGCCAACAGGTGTCAATACTTCCGGCGGTACCATTCAGCAGGCAGGCATCCAGACGACTGGCGGCGGCATTCAGCAGGCAGGCATCCAGAGTACATCCCAGTCATTTTTGCCAACAGGCGTTAAGCAGGTATTTTCCGTCAAGGCACCCTCGGGAAAGGGTCGCACTTTAAAAATCATACCTAAGAATCCGGGATATTCAGAGGAGACATATACCATTGATGTGCCAAAAGCCAACTCATCGGGAGCCGGCCAGGAGCAGAAGCAATATATTGTTTACAAAATGAAAAAGAGGGTTCGGTTCATGGTGGCCGAAAAACCCTCAGGTAATGTTTTTATGGCATCGAACCTTAAGGCCGTCCCCAATGCGGAGGTAACCCTCAAAATACCCGGGGCTGAGATAACTCAGATGACTGATCCCCGGGGTACAGTCGTCTTTGAATTTGATAACAACGGCTCCTCATTCACCTTCGATATCACACCTCCCGAGGATTCTGACCTGGAGAGTGCCAGCTATACCATAAACGACGTCAAAGACACCAAAAATGAGGTTATATACCCGGCTGCCCTGCTTAAAAAGGCCACCCGTATAACAGGCAAAGTGTCCATTGGCAATGATCAGCTTGCAGGCCCTCTTGAAGGTGCCACGGTCTACATAGACATTGGTAACGGCAACCGTATGGAGACCAAAACGGATAAGAGCGGGAATTATACCCTTACCAGGGTACCGAAACAGCCCGCATTGATAACGGTGTGGGCATCAAAACCAAATTCAGTTCCCAATGTAATAAGCAAGTCGAAGATGATCCTTTTGCAAGATCAGAACGTGCTCGATTTTGTGCTTGCATACGACAAGGAGATTGCCATCGAAAACATTTTTGGCTTCGAAGCAGACATAAAGAACAGGGAGAAGCAGGCTGACGGCACCTACCTTGTCAGCGGGGCCCTGATCAACCTGCCGTCGAATCCTAATTTCAGGTTGTCAGATGAGAGCCAGACTATTCCCTTCACCAAGCTGAAAATCAAAAAGAGCGGTAACAGCACAGCTTCAGGAGTTCCTGTCGGTGTTCCGGCTGCAGCTGAATTCAATACCGACGTCAAGGAACTGCAACTTTTGCTGAACGGGGCATTCGGAGTATTGCAAACCCCGGCAACAGGTGCAATGATGAAGGTAAGTTCCGAAAACAGCAAGGGTAGGATCATGGGTAAGGCCGGAATAATGAAAACATCATTCCAGTATTCCGGCAATTA
>CAZFIF010000238.1:0-3255 GCA_964519065.1 uncultured Rikenella sp. | reverse complement strand
CCGTGCTTCGTCCGGGCGACGGCAAGATGCCCTGCAGGCTGGCATACGTGCTCTGCACAGGCTCCCGTGACATTACCGTGGGTAACCCCATCTGCTCGCAGATATGCTGCATGTACTCCATCAAGCAGGCGCAGCTGCTCATGGGTGCCCTGCCCATGGCCGACGTTACAATCTATTACATCAACATCAGGTCTTTCGGTAAGGGTTTCGAGGAGTTTTACGACCAGGCCAAGGGAATGGGTGTCAATTTCGTCAAGGGAAAGATAGGCATGATCTCTGAAAAGGAGAACGGCGACCTGGTGCTCCGGTACGAGGACATAAATGAGAATGTGGTCAAAGAAGCCAGCCATGACATGGTGATACTCTCTGTGGGGGTGGTTTCCAACCCTGACAACGCAGCCTTTTTTGACAGCGGCCAGCTCAGGCTAGACCCGTTTGAATTCGTCTCTCAGACAGACCTCCTTGCCAGCCCGGCAAGAACGAGCATTGACGGTGTCTTCGTGGCCGGCACGGCATCTGGCCCGATGGACATTCCCGACTCAATACTCTCTGCAGGAGCGGCATCATCAGAAGCAATGAGTTATATAATCCGAAAGTGATGAACAGGAAATTAGGTATATACATTTGCCATTGCGGCGGAAACATATCCGACTATGTGGATATGGAAAAGGTTAAGGCTGCTGTGGAACATGAGGAGGGGGTTTTTCTGGCACGCACAACCATGTTCGCCTGCAGCGACGCCACCCAGAAAGAGATGGTGGAGGACATCCGGTCAAACCAGCTTGACGGCATCGTCGTGGCCTCATGCTCGCCCAAGCTTCATCTCACTACATTCAGGGCTGTGGCAGAACGGGCAGGCCTCAACAAGTACAACTACGTCCATGCCAACATCAGGGAACAGGTATCCTGGGCACACTCTGACAACAAGACAGGGGCAACGGAGAAAGCCATACACCTTGTCAGGTCCGCCATAGCAAAGGTGCGGCTTGCCGAATCACTCGAGCCCATCACCATACCTTCCAGAAAAGCTGTTGCAGTAATCGGAGCCGGCGTATCCGGAATGAGGGCTGCCATTGAACTCGCTGACATGGGGTGCCCGGTTACACTCATCGAAAGAGAACATTTTGTTGGTGGTCGGGTATCCCAGTGGGACCTGCTCTTCACCACCGATCAGACCGGGAAGGAGCTGGTTACGCGTCTCTATGATGACATTGCAAAACGAAGCAACATAAGAGTGCTTACAGGTGCAGAAGTTATTGAGAACAGCGGAAACATAGGGGATTTCACCCTGAAGGTGAAGCTGACCCCCCGTTACATCAATGAAAAATGCGACGAGGGCAATCTGCAGCGAGCCATTGACGCCTGCCCCGTTGAGGTGCCTGATGATTTTAACTTCAACATAACCACCCGTAAGGCTATCTATCACAATTTCCCAAGTGAGTACCCCCAGTATCCGGTGATTGATATCAGGAACTGCACCAGGTGCGGAGAGTGCGAGAAGGTATGCGGCAGTATCAACTTCTCCCAGCAGGAGGAGACAGTGGAAGTAAAAGCCGGATCTGTCCTGATGGCAACCGGATTTGATCCGTACACTCCCTCCAAAGGTGAGTTCGGATATCTGCAGTTTGACAATGTGGTGACACTGCCACAGTTCAAGCGCATAATCGACATGTGTGAAGGGAAGCTGACATTCCAGGGGAAAGATATACATAACATAGCTTATATCTATTGCGTGGGAAGCAGGCAGGTTGAGGCCGGCGCAAGCGATCCGCTTAGTCAGGATACCGAAAACCACCAGGAGGCACGTCGCGATATATCCGGTGAAAACAGGTATTGCTCACGCTACTGCTGTACCTCGGTGATCCATTCAGCCATTGAGACAAAAAAGAGATTCAAGGGCATAACCAATTATCACTTCACAAGAGGCATCAGGACATACGGCAAGCAGGAACTGCTCTACAACGAATCACTCAGGATGGGTGACATCTACCTGCAGTCGTACGAAAATGACCCTCCCTCAGTCATCAGGGAAAACGGAAAAACCAGTGTCAGGATCAATGATATCATGACCGGAAGGAAAGAGATCAGTGTCAGCGCTGACCTGGTCGTGCTTGTCACCGGTATGGTTCCCAGGTCTGACAACAGTATTGCATCACTCTTCAAGCTGCCAAGAGGAAGGGACAACTTCTTCAATGAGATCCACATGAAGCTCCGGCCTGTTGAGACAGTAATAGACGGTATTACCATCTGTGGTGCGTGCCAGGGTCCCAAAAACATCACCGAATCAGTTTGTTCAGCCCTCTCCGCAGCCACAAAATCGTTTTCCTATGTCAGCAAAGGCGAGCTGGAGCTCGAGCCGATAGTAGCCAGGGTTGATACCGCACTCTGCACATGGTGCGGCAAATGCATGGAAGCCTGCCCGTTTGACGCGGTGAAAAAGGTTTCTGAAGCCGGGAGGGAGATCGCTGCAATCAATAACTCCGTCTGCAAGGGATGTGGCATGTGCCTCCCGGTCTGCCCGGTAGATGCAATCGACCTTGTTGCGTACTCCGACCAGGAGATGGAGACAATGATAAACGCACTGGCTGAGGATATAAAGTAACTAAAACGTACCAGGAAGAATAAATAACCATGGAAGAGAAACAGGGACAAACTTATAAAATACTCCGCGAGAAACGCGAGGTTCCGGAAAGCGTAAAGGAGAACCTGAAAAAATATACCAGGACAAGAAAATCGATCCTGGAGGCCCTTAAGGAGGGTGAGATGACGGTGGTCCAACTTTCCCGGAAGCTTGAGATATCCTCACACGAAATGCTGTTCCATCTCATGACACTCGTTAAGTACGGAAGTGTCCAGACAGGTACAATTGACGATATGGACGAGTTTTTCACCTATAAAATCAAGTCGTAATGGCTGCAGCAGATACTATGTTCGGGGAACAGCTGAAAGAATTCGGCGCATTTGATTTTAACGCCTGCTACAACTGTGGCAGCTGTACAGCAGTTTGCTCACTGTCTGACGAGCAGAACTCATTCCCACGCGAGATGGTGAGATTCAGTGTGCTGGGACTCAGGGATGACATCAATGCATCAGTAAAACCGTGGCTCTGCTACTATTGTGGCCAGTGCAGCACTCACTGCCCCCAGGATGCCAAGCCGGCAGAACTGATGATGTCACTCAGACGATACCTTACCTCTGTTTATGACTGGACAGGACTCGGAAGAAAGTTGTATACCTCAAAGGCATGGGAGTTCG
>CAZFIF010000237.1:0-3292 GCA_964519065.1 uncultured Rikenella sp. | reverse complement strand
GGCAGTCTTCAGTCGGCAGTCTTCAGTCGGCAGTCTTCAGTCGGCAGTCTGCGGTTAACATGCTAATAAACTGACTATTAGTTGCCGTCTGCCTCTTACTGCCGACTGCGAACTGTGGACTGCCTACTATTTTTCCCCTTCCCCCCCTTGACTTTCTCCCCGGGTTGACCTACATTTGAGACTGTAATTGTGTCTCACGATGATGCTGCGGTGGAATGCGGTATTAGTCTCGTTTTTTATGGCTATTCCCGGCTTGCGGGCCGGTGAACCTCTCTTTGTGCCCCACGGTGCCTCTTCAATGGGTATGGCCTTTGCGGTGACGGCCACACCAGGCCACTGGAACTGCTTCAACAACCAGGCGTTGCTTACTGCCGCCTCATCGACAAGCTTCTCCGCCGCCCTCGAAAACCGGTTCATGGTGCCCGGACTCTCATCAAAGGCAGTCAGTGCCGTCATCGCTGTCAGCTCTGCACCTCTGGGAATCGTTGCTACACACTACGGCAATGCTGACTGGTACAGGCTCTTCACCGGTGTTGGCAGCGCCGTGAAGATCACTGACGCGATCGCCCTGGGCCTGCAGGTCGACTGCATCACTGAACACGGGGCAGGTGAGTACCGCGACATCACTCATGTGACATTCGAGACAGGCATGACATATGACCTGTCGCCCTCGCTCTCCATGGGGCTGCATCTCTTCAATCCGCTGACACCGCTCAACAGTCTGCCATCCTCCATAGAGGCGGGCCTGCACTGGCGACAATCCGATGATTTCATGCTCACCGTTGCAGGCTCGAAGGTGACTGATGAACCGCTCTCGGTTCAGTGCGGATTCAGCTGGAATGTCATTGACAGACTGGCGTTACGGTCAGGATACATGAGCTCACCCTCAGCCTTTGCTTTTGGCATCGGCTTCCTGTCAGGTTCACTGCAGACCGATGCGGGATTTCTAATAAACAGCATGACAGGCGTAACGTCATCATTATCATTGACATGGACCCTAAGATGAGCGCTATGATCCCCGAGGAAAAAAGTATCAGAGGTAGAGCCAGAGCAGGAGGATACTCAGGCCATCTGTATGATAGCAGCTATGGCGGATATTGAAACTGAAAATCCGCATTGCGGAAAACTGATAATCCACACAATGACCCATCAGGTCATGACCACGGATATATGAAGAGTCTTAATAACCTCAGAACTACGCTGATGCTGTGGTGCATAGCACTGATCCCGGCCTCTCTGTTATGCCAGGAGGCAGGCAGTGGTTTCAATGAGTCTGTTGAAGAGATACTTGCCCTGACGGATGATTATGATCCTGCTGCCCTGCTGGAGGAGCTGTCAGAGCTGAAAGAGTCTCCCGTGAGTATAAACAGCGGAGATGAGAAGGAGATCTCACGGCTCTTTTTCCTGACAGAGTTCCAGGTTATGGTGCTGGCCGATCATATCAGGAAAAATGGCAGTGTTGTCACGCTCTATGAGCTGGCCCTCCTTCCTGCCTTTGACCGCGGTACGGTGATGCTTATGGCTCCCTACATTACCCTCGACCCCCCGGTAGATCCAGGAGACCAGGGGTATGGCCGTACCACGGTTACGCTTACGGTCTCCACGCGTTTTCGCCAGGATGAAAGTGATACAGAAGGCATACGCTCATTATTGAAGGTCAGGCATGAGAGGGATCGCATCGACTTCGGACTGACAGCCGAGAATGATCCGGGTGAACGGTTTACCTTCAGGGATTCTCCCGGGAGCGATTTCCTCTCAGGGCACCTGGTGTTCCGTGGCAAAAAGATCATTGAACAGGTCATTATCGGCGATTACTCCCTGAGGGTTGGCGAGGGAGTGGTTCTGAACAGCAGCAGGTGGATGGGCTCATGGCTCAGCTCTCCCTCGTTCATGTCGGGCAGAACCTCGGCGGTGCCCTATAGTTCATCGGAAGAGAATGACTTCTTCCGCGGGATCTGCATTACATTTGGGAACATCAACCGCGGGGCGTTGATATTCGCCTCTTCCAATATGATCGATGCACGTCCGCTGTACGAGGAAGATAGCACAGCCATTGCGGTGAGCAATCTTGTCAGGGGTGGTCTTCATATCACCGAATCGCAGCTCGCCGCACGCAACAGTCTCACTGAGACAGCTGCCGGCCTCCGCCTTAACATGGGAGCTGACAGGATCAGGGGCGGAGTGACGGCAACGTCAACGTGGTTCTCCCTGCCCTTCCGGCCTGACAGGAGCAAGCCGGAAAACATACATGCCTTTGAAGGAGACCGGCTGCTGAACCTGGCGGCGGACTTCAGGGCAGGGACCGGTCCGGTTCTGCTTTTTGCCGAGGCGGGGCTGAGCCTTCCCGGATCATGGGCAGCTACTGCAGGCGTGAGGGCGAAACCGTCAGGGAGGGTCACATTCAACCTGCTCGGCCGCCACTTCTCCCCAGCTTATTACGCATTTCATGCGGGCGCATTCAAAGCCGGATCCGGAGCGGGAAACGAGACAGGGATGGCCGCCTCACTGCATCTTGAAGCCGCCAGAAATCTTTTTGTCACGGCAGCGGCGGATCATTACAGGATACCCTGGCCAAGGTACCGCTCTTCCTCGCCCTCCTTCGGCAGCAGGATAGAGCTAAAGGGAGAATACCTGCCCCGTGATGATATCACCCTGCGGCTGTCGTATACCTCCTCCTCCCGCGAATACGATGCTGCCTCCGAGACAGGCACAGCCAGGTCTGTGAAACATACCAGGCAACAGGTGGTGTTTGTTCTCAATTGTGCACCGGCCGCAGGCTTGCGACTGACCACCCGTGCCTCTGCATCCTTAATCACCCCTTCGGAAGAGAAGGGCTATCTGCTCTGCCAGGATATCTCTTACTCATTTACTGTCCTTCCCCTGAGGCTCTGGTTCAGGTACCTCCTCTGTTCCACCGAAGGATGGGACAGCCGTCTCTATGCCTGGGAGAATGACCTGCTCTCATCGTTCAGCGTACCGGCACTATATGGCGAATCATCCCGCTCATTCATCATGATCTCCTGGAAACCTGCCGGAAAGATCGAAGCAAGGCTGAAGTACGCCTTTACAGACTCTGATAACGGGTTGAAGCAGGAGGTGAAGGGGCAGGTGAGGGTAGTTTTTTAGTCGACTGCCGGCTGCTGATTGACAACAGGCCTCCCCTGCAGGCTGGCTGCTCGCTAAAATGACCCACCGGGTCATTTATTAACACTCGCCCCTCTGCTGCCTGAGCATCAATTCGTCCTGTACCTGTACTTCACCCCCCCCAGCTCTTCGTTGGCCTTCACGATCT
>CAZFIF010000236.1:0-3321 GCA_964519065.1 uncultured Rikenella sp. | reverse complement strand
CTGCCAGGCTCACGGAAGGTGAGCAGGAGGCACTGGAGCAGGAGCAGGAGAGGCTATCCAATGCCGGAGAGATAAAAGAGGCACTGACGACTGTCACCACCTCACTGTCGGGCGAAGGCCCCTCGGCTCTCCCGCTGCTGAGGACGGTACGCAACAACCTGGCCAGGATTTCAGGATGGCTGCCGGGGGCTGCCGTACTGGAGAAGAGGATTGATGCCCAGCTCATTGATCTCAATGACATAGCCTACGAGGCTGAGAAACTCAACAGCAACATATCAGATGACCCGGGCAGGCTTGAGCAGGTGACCTCGCGGCTGGATACGATCTGGTCTCTCATGCAGAAGCACAGGTGCAGGGACCTCGGTGAGCTGCTGTCACGGCAGCAGCAGATCGCAGAAAAAGTCTCATTGTCTGCTGGTGTTGATGAACGTATCACTGACTTGAAGAAGAGCGCCGATGAAGCATATGCTGCCGTAACGGAGCTTGCCGGCCGGCTCTCGGCTGCCAGGCGTGATGCTGTTGGCCCGTTTACCCGTGAGATCACCGCCATGCTGAAGAAACTGGGGATGCCGCATGCTCGCTTTGAAACGGACCTCATTCCGTCGGAACAACCGGGAGCGTCAGGTGTGGAGAAGGCTGAGTTCATGTTCAGTGCCAACAGGCAGGTGGAGCCTGAAGAGCTGTCACGTTGTGCCTCCGGCGGAGAGCTGTCGAGGGTGATGCTCTGCCTGAAGTCGGTGCTGGCAAGCAGCTCAGGACTGCCTGCGATTATCTTTGACGAGATAGACTCAGGTGTCTCGGGAGAGGTGGCTTCCATGGTCGGAGACATACTGGAGGATATGGGAAGGAGCATGCAGGTCATCAATATAACTCATCTGCCTCAGGTGGCATCGAGGGGCACTCTTCACTATCATGTCTACAAGGAAGAGAGTGACCACTCAACAATTACACGTGTCAGGTTGTTGAATAGCGGGGAGAGAGTGCACGAGATAGCCAGGCTGCTCAGCGGAAGCACAGTCACCGAAGCCGCCAGGCGCAATGCCCGGGAGCTTCTCGGAAGCAAATAAAGCTTTGTAGAAACAAATAAAAGAATCAGATCATGATTAGCAATCTGCTGGAGGGCAAGAGAGGAATAATCTTCGGGGCCCTGAATGACAAATCTATCGCGTGGCATGTGGCGGAGAAGGCTCATGCCCAGGGCGCACGCCTGGTGCTTACCAATGCCCCTGTGGCCATTCGCATGGGCACCATCGGGGAGCTGGCTGAGAAGACCGGCAGCGAGGTGATATCAGCCGATGCCACCAGCATGAAGGATCTCAATGAACTCTTCAGCAGGTCGATGGAATACTTCGGGGGAAAGATTGACTTCGTACTCCATTCGATAGGCATGTCGCCCAACGTCCGGAAGGGGATACCCTATGCTGAGATCAACTATGAAAATATGTTGAAGACACTGGATATATCCGCCCTCAGCTTTCACCGTATATTGCAGACAGCATACAGGCTTGACGCCATCAGCGAATGGGGCTCCGTCGTGGCACTCACCTACGTGGCTGCCCAGCGTACGCTGGCAGGCTATAACGATATGGGTGACGCCAAGGCACTGCTGGAATCCATAGCACGAAGCTTCGGCTATATCTATGGAAAGGAGAAGCATGTGAGAGTCAATACCATATCGCAATCGCCCACAGCCACCACCGCCGGTGCCGGTATTTCGGGTTTTGACTCCCTGGTCGACTTTTCCGAAAGGATGTCACCGCTTGGTAACGCAGATGCCTCTGACTGCGCTGACGTATGCCTCACACTCTTCTCCGACCTGACAAGGAAGATCACCATGCAGAATATATTCAATGACGGCGGCTTCTCGAGCATGGGTATGAGTCAGAGGGCTATAGAGCAGTACCAGAAGAGCTTTGAAGAGTGCCATGATAAGTAATAATACCTACGTTCCCTGGGTATAAAGACCTCTTTTATAAGCTCCCTGCATTTCGTGCAGGGGGCTTTATTTATTTTAGTCGTGCTAAAACTGACCCCCATGCTGACCCTTATCCTCCTGGCCCTGTTCTGTCTTCTCTTTCCCGCTTTCCTGATCTGGCTCACCAAAAAATATGCCTTCTTCAGGAAGCTCGGAGCAATAGTACTGGCATACGCTGTAGGCATCATAATTGCAAATGTGGGAATCATGCCACGCAGCAGTGATGCTTTCCGTGAAGCAACGATCGGGCATGACAGGTCGTACATTCCCAAATCAGAAGCCGTAGAGATGGTGGCGGCGGGCACCCTTACGCAGGGTGATCTGCGATACAACAGCATTGCTGCCGTGCAGGACAGCATGCAGACAGCACTGGTATTGCTGGCCATCCCCCTGATACTCTTTTCTCTCAATGTAAGGAGGTGGCTGAGGTTCTCGGGCAAAGGATTCCTTTCAATGTTACTGGCACTGATATCTGTTATGGTTATTGTGGCCACCGGCTATCTTATTTTCAGGGACAAGGTTGAGGGATCAGACAGGATCGGAGGGATGCTGATAGGTCTCTATACCGGTGGTTCGGTAAACCTGGCTTCCATTGCCCTTGCGCTGAAGGTAGAGCCGAATGCCTTTATCATGACCAACACTTATGACATGATCGTGGGTGCAGTGGTCATACTGTTTTTTATATCAGCCGGGCCGGCCTTCTTCAGGCTTTTCCTTCCTCCTTTTAAGGCGCCCTCTGAAATGACGGCGAAAGAGGCTGATTTCAAGGCGGTGAGTGAGCAGATGGCTGAAGATTTTGACGACTATACCGGTATATTCAAAAAGGAGACGGTAATACCTCTTCTGGGAGCCGTGGGACTATCAATAGTATTGCTCGCGCTGGGGCTCGGTGTCAGTTTTCTTCTGCCCGGGGTGCCTCTGACTATATCGGTGATACTGGGGATAACGACCCTGGGTGTTGCTGCCTCATTCATAAGACCCATCAGGGAAATCAGGAAGACGTTTCAGCTGGGCATGTACTTCATCATCGCATTCTCCATTGTCATTGCGACAAGGTGTGACCTGAGCGTCATCTTCCAGGCAAAGTACCTGAATCTTCTTCTATTTGTCACATATGCCTACTTCGGATCCCTGTTGCTCCATCTGTTTCTCTCGTGGATATTCAGGATATCGGTTGATGATTACCTGATCACAACCACGGGTTTTGTCTATTCACCACCTTTTGTGCCGATGGTTGCCGCCGCCCTGAAGAACAAGGATGTGATCCTCACCGGGCTGGCGACAGGCATGATAGGATGGATCCTGGGCAATTACATTGGTGTTGCCTTCGGCATGTGGCTGGGCAA
>CAZFIF010000235.1:0-3322 GCA_964519065.1 uncultured Rikenella sp. | reverse complement strand
GCTGACTGCTGACTGCTGACTGCTGACTGCTGACTGCCGACTGCTGACTGCCGACCGCCGACTGCTGACTGCTGACTGCTGACTGCCGACTGCTGACTGCCGACTGCCGACTGCCGACTGAGGACTGAGACCTGGTCATTTATCACCCGAAAATACCGATGCTGGCAGCGACCGCATATTGTATCGCATCGCCATCACCTCACCGTAGGCACCTGCAGAGCGTATGGCAATGAGATCACCGCGCCTCGTCTCCGGCAGCTCAATATACTTGCCAAAGGTATCCGTGGTTTCACATATCGGACCAACAACAGTGTACTTCCTGGCGGGAAGCTCTGAAGTGAGGTTCTCTATGCGGTGCGATGCATGATAGAGAGCCGGCCTCAGAAGGTCGGTCATACCGGCATCAAGAATGACGAATGTCTCCCGAGCTCCCGGCTTGACAAACAGCACCTTCGAGATCAGCGATCCGCAACCGGCAGTCAGCGACCGCCCCAGCTCAAATGAGATCGTGCTCTCTATCCTGCTGTCAAGGTGTCTGCTGAAAACCTCAAAGTAATCGGCAAAAGGAGGGAAGCGGTCAGGCTCCTCATAGCTTATGCCCAGTCCCCCGCCTACATTGATGTCGTTCGGCTCAAGGCCCCTGTCAAAAAGCCATTCCCACAACTCATTGATCCTCAGGCACAGATTCCGGTAGACATGCAGGTCGGTGATCTGTGACCCTATATGAAAGTGAATACCACGGTACTCAATGTTCTCCGTCTCTTCAAGAAGAGCCGTAACCCTTTCAAGATCAGCGATCCTGATGCCGAATTTATTTTCGTCAGTTCCGGTGGTTATATGCTTGATAGTATGGGCCTCCACGTTGGGGTTTATACGCAGGGCTACTGCTGCCTTTTTGCCCATCCGTCCGGCTATCTCATCAATTACTTCAATCTCTTCAACCGACTCGGCATTAAAGCAGCTGATACCCAGCTGCAGTGCAGTCTCGATCTCCCGGTCGCTCTTTCCCACTCCGGCAAAGAGGGTCTCTGAGGCTGGAAATCCACATTCCACAGCAAGCTTTACCTCATTGCCGCTTACACAGTCTGCACCCAGTCCGTAACCAGCTATTATCTTCATGATCACCGGATTGAAATTTGCCTTTACGGCATAGTGCAGTTTAAATCCCCTGTTGGCAGCCTCCCCTGATGCTACGGCAAGGGTCTCGCGGAGAAGATCGAGATCATAATAGTAATAGGGCGTCTCCAGCTGCTGTAACCGTTCTGTGGTCTCTTTTGTGAACATCACTCTTCAGAAAATAGTTTTGAACTGAGCGACCTCAGTGCCACCACCTTGTCGCTTGTGTTGATTAAAATGGACATACTGTTGTCACTTCCGCCGTATGATATCATCTTAACCGGGATCTCATTCAGCGCCTCAAAAATCTCAGGCGCCGAGCCCTCCCTGGAAGGTCTGAAATCACCAACAATACAAATAATTGTCTGCTCCTTCTCAACCTCCACGTTGCCGATTGATCCCAGTGCACTGACAATCTCGCTGAGCCAGGTCGGGTCGTCAATTGTCAGTGATACGGAAACCTCGGAGGTAGTAATCATGTCTATCGGTGTCTTGTAGGCCTCAAAGGCCTCGAAGATCCTTCTCATGAAACCGTATGCCATCATCATCCCGGCTGATCGGATCCTCAGCGATATTACCCCGTCTTTCGCCGCAACGGCCTTATAGTCCTCCGGTGTCGATTCGGAGACAATAACCGTCCCCTCATCAGAGGGCTCCATGGTGTTCTTGAGCCGTACGGGGATATGCTTCAGCCGCGCTGGGTTGATGCTCGAAGGGTGCAGTATCTTCGCCCCGAAATAGGCCAGCTCGGCAGCCTCATCATAGGAGAGCTGCCTGACCACCCTTGTGTTGGCTACATACCGTGGGTCATTGTTGTGGAGTCCGCTGATGTCAGTCCAGATCTGTACCTCTTCTGCCCCGATTGCCGCCCCGATAATGGTTGCACTGTAGTCGCTGCCGCCCCTGCGCAGGTTATCGGTCTCACCGAAGGCATTGCGGCAGATAAAACCCTGCGTAATAATGATCTTTTCATCCCTGACAAGGCCAAGCTCACGCTTCAGGTTCTCCCTGATATAGAAATAGTCCGGCTCCCCATCCTTGTCTATCCTCATGAAATTGAGGGCCGGCACAAGCACGGAGGCCATCCCCTCCTCGCAGAGGAGAAAATGGAGGAACGCACTGGACAGGAGCTCTCCCCTGGCAAGAATACGCTTCTCATGATGCCTGCTAAACTCACGTGAAAAAAGAGCTTTGATGTAGTTGAAATGCTCATCTGTCAGGTCATGAGCCTTTTCGGCCCATGTTAACGAGGAGTACAACTCATCTGCCACCCGGTGGTAGTCGCTGCGAAGCGCCTCTGTCCTTGCCAGCGCCTCCTTCCTCTCATCCGAGGCAAACAGCCCCGAAATCTCCGTAAGGGTATTTGTGGTACCCGCCATGGCTGAGAGAACTACTATCTTGGACTCCCCGTCAATAATAAGTGGTATCAGTGACCTGAACCGCTCAGGACTCCCGACAGAGGTTCCGCCGAATTTGAATACCTTCATCTCTTCTTCGTTTAACGGGATGCCTGCAGTTCATAAATGCAGGCTTCAATCTGGCTGTCAAACATACACAAAATCATCCTAATCTCTGCAGGCCTGCATAATTCTGTAAGTCTGCCGTTGAAATATGCCCGGCGATAAATCAGCAGATCAATTATTTTTTCTCTTTTCAATATTACAGATCATTGAATTATTAAAAAAACCTTTATTTTTGCACCCGCGTTACAGGTCAAAGGATAAAAGGCGCAGGACATAAGGGTGCACTTTCGACTTTTGACTTATAATAGCCCAGATGGCGAAATTGGTAGACGCGCTAGTTTCAGGGACTAGTGTCAGCAATGATGTGCAGGTTCGAGTCCTGTTCTGGGCACAAAAAGAGCACAGAGTGTAGTGCAAAGAGCAGAGAGTATTAAGATCATGCCCTGCGCCCTGAGCTCTGAGCCGGAACCGCCCAGGTGGTGAAATTGGTAGACACGCCAGCTTGAGGGGCTGGTGCTCGCAAGGGTGTGCAAGTTCGAGTCTTGTCCTGGGCACAAAAAAAAGCCGCAATTAACGGCTTTTTTTATTTGCGATTTTCGATGTGCGATTTTCGATTTCTCTTGGCCGAATCGCAATCCGCAATTCACAATCCGCAATTCACAATTCACAATTCACAATTCGCAAATCGCAATTCGCACATCGCAAATCGCACATCGCAAATCGCACATCGCAAATCGCACATC
>CAZFIF010000234.1:0-3327 GCA_964519065.1 uncultured Rikenella sp. | reverse complement strand
GTCTCTCATCATCATACTCCTTCTTCCCGGCCAGGTCATACCTGAAGTTCAATCCTCCTATCAGGTATGGTCGTGAGTTGTTCAGTCTCATCCCCTTTGCCTTCAGCATAAGGGGAAACTCCAGGAATGATGATTCCAACACCTGGGGCTCACCCCAGAGAATGCCCAGAGAGTCGTAGAAGTGGATGTTCCTCTGCCCGAAAGACACCCCCGGCAGGAACCTGATGTCAAGATATGGCGCAGGCCTGAAGTCCGTTACGATCTGTATGTTGATACCCGGTTTGAGTGATACCACTTCAGCCCTGAGACGTGATTCCGGATCCATCACAGTCCTGAAATCCATGGCATTCATACCCATGCTGAAGCCGAAGTGCAGAAGCCTCTCGTCATAGTTCGAATCATTCTTCGGCTTCGCCTTCTGTGCTGTCAGCAATACCGGGATCAGCAGAAAAAGAAATATGGTAATTTTCTTGTGCACTCTTGTGAAGGGTCCTAATTAATATTAACGGAGATAATTGAAATTATTGTGTCCAGAATATTTAGGTTCTGAACCCATAGTAAATACTTGCTATTCCGCCGGTCAGCCGCTCCTGGCTGACTTTTGCGAAGCCAGCCTCAAGCAGCAGATCCAGGAAAGCCTCATTGTCAGGAAATGCTGTAACCGAATCGGGCAGGTAGGTGTATGCACCGGCGTCACCGGAGACGCTCTTTCCGATTCGGGGAAGGATTCTCCTGAAATAGAAACCGTAAATCTGTTTCATCGGGAACCATGAAGGCTTTGAGAACTCGAGCACCATCACCATTCCTCCGGGCTTGAGTACCCTGTGCATCTCGCGCAGCCCGGTGACGGTCTCCTCAAAGTTGCGCACACCGAAGGCTGACATCGCCACATCAAAAGTACCGTCCCTGAAATCCATGGATAGCGAATCTCCCCTGAGCAGCTCTATCCTGTCGGCCAGTCCCATCTTCACAATCTTCCTGCGTCCGATGGCCAGCATCTCACTGCTGATATCGATCCCGGTGATCTTTTCCGGACCGAGCTTCATGGCAGCTACGGCCAGATCGCCCGTGCCGGTGGCCACGTCGAGGATCCTTACAGGAGTTACATGCTGTCCGATAATCTCAACCGCACGCCTTCTCCAGCGCCTGTCAGTGCCCATCGAAAGGACCCTGTTGAGTCGGTCATAATGGCTTGAGATAGAGTCGAACATTGCCTCCACCTTCTCCCTCGGAGCCCCCTTCGCCCGATACTTTTCCTGCATCATTTTAAAATTGAGCGCCAAAGATACCCTTATTATTGCTTAAATTTACCCGTCAGAAACAGGTATCTCATGAGAAAAACCGTACTTATCACAGGTGCAACCTCCGGAATAGGTGAGGCCACCGCAATCAAGTTTGCAGAAGCATCTGACAGGCTGATTGTTACAGGAAGAAGGAAAGATAGGCTGGATGAGCTTACAGAGCATCTTGTCACCAGTTATGACGTGGAGGTCCTGCCTCTCTGTTTTGACGTAAGGGTGAAGAGTGATGTGGAGAAGCATCTGGGCAACCTCCCTGATGAATGGAAGAGGATTGATATCCTGGTCAACAACGCAGGGCTGGCTGTAGGACTCGGCCATATTGACGAAGGAGAAACTGACGACTGGGACCGTATGATTGATACCAATGTCAAGGGACTGCTCTACGTCACCCGTGTTATTGTTCCGGGAATGGTCAGCAGGGGTTCGGGTCACATCATCAATATCGCCTCCATCGCCGGTAAGGATGTCTACGAGAACGGCTCGGTCTATTGTGCATCGAAGCATGCCGTTGACGCGCTCTCCAGGGCGATGCGCATCGATCTTCTGAAGCATGGCATAAAAGTCACGAACATTGCCCCCGGCATGGTTGAGACGGAGTTCTCCCTTGTGCGCTTCAAGGGTGACAAAGAAAGGGCATCGTCAGTCTACACCGGGATCCAGCCGCTGAGGGGTGAAGATATTGCTGCTGCAATACATTATTGTACCAGTCTGCCCGATCACGTCTGCATCAACGATCTTGTAATAACACCCAAATACCAGGCAAACGCAACCTACAGTTATAAAAAACAGGCAACAGGGAATAGGCAGTAGAGGGGTGAGCGTTAATAAATGACCCGGTGGGTCATTTTAGCGAGCAGCCAGCCTGAAGGGGGGCTTCAGTCTTCAGTCGGCTGTTTGAGGCGACGACAAAGGAGGAGTCTCAATCCCGCACATAAACCTGTCCCGGGGAAGTCGGTAATGTCGGGACAGCAAACGAAAATCAAAAATCGCACATCACAAATAACCAGAAATCGCAAATCGCAAATCGCAAATCGCAAATCCTTATGTACGACCACAGATATCTGCTTGAATTTACCACCGGCCTCTTCATGAGCGTCGGATGCAGCCGTGATGATGCCGCCGCCGTGGCCAACGTTCTGATAGCGGCAGAGCTGCGCGGCCACTCCTCCCACGGCATGATAAGGGTAAAGGAGTACTATGAGCTCTGGAAGAGCGGCAGGGTCAACGTCACACCCGATGTGAAGGTGGTTCATGAGACACCTTCGACGGCTGTTGTTGACGGCGACAGCTGTTTCGGCATGGTGGCCGGTGTCAGGTCGATGCGTCTGGCAATAGATAAGGCTGCCGCCACCGGCACGGGCTGGGTAGCAACCCGCAACTCCAACCACTTTGGCATTGCGGGTTATTATGCCATGATGGCCCTCGAACATGATATGGTTGGCATATGTGTAACAAATGCCAACCCGCTGGTTGTCCCCACCTGGTCTGTCAGTCGTTATCTCGGCACCAACCCCCTTGCGGTGGCAGTGCCGGCACTCAGCGAGCCACCCTTCGTTGCCGACTTCGCCACCACCCCCATCGCGCGCGGCAAGCTGGCGGTGGCAGAGAAAAAGGGTGAGAGCGTGCCGCTGGGGTTCGTACAGGATGCCGACGGTAACCCTTCGGATGACCCGGGCATACTGCGCCGCGGCGGCGGCATGCTCACCCTGGGCGGCGACCGCGAGCACGGCAGCCACAAAGGCTACTGCATGACTGCCGTGATTGATATCTTCAGCTCACTCTTCAGCGGCGCCAACTTCGGTCCCTTCGTGCCCCCCAGCGTGGCCTACCTGCCGGTCCCGGAGAACCAGCCGGGCAAGGGCACGGGTCACTTTTTCGGTGCCATGCGCATCGACGCCTTCAGGCCTGCTGAAGAATTCAAAGCATCAATGGATGCCTGGATAAAAACCTTCCGAGGCGCCAGGACGGTAAAAGGTGAGGCGAGAGTGCTGATTCCGGGGGATCCCGAGCGGGAGGCGGAGGAGCA
>CAZFIF010000233.1:0-3337 GCA_964519065.1 uncultured Rikenella sp. | reverse complement strand
TGGAATCATTATTGAAACCAACGCGCCACGCATCCATCGTGTGAACTAACGGTTAATAAATAAACTTGACATAGCCTGTCTCACACCGTAAATTTGATTCCGAACATATGCGGACAAACATTTAAACAAAAATCCCTGTGGCCGTAGTAGTTGTTTATTGGCCGTAGTTGAGGAAAAAAACATGAAGAAGCTTGCACTGATTAGTGGCCTGCTGTTCGTGATCGTTTACTTCTGGGCAAACACATTACTGCCGGAAGAAGACCATGCCGAAAATTATTATCCGGTGAAGGTCAATAATTCAATCCCCCGACCGGACGCCACCAGTGAGGCTGCTCTTTTATTTCTCCCTGAAGAAAATGTCACTGAGACAGCAGGTGCCGGATACTATCTTATACTGGCAAGTTACAATGACAAAACACAGGCACAGCAGGCTGCCGATCAGTATTCTGCTGACTTCAATGCCGGCGTTACGGTTCTCCCCAGGACACAGGAGGGTTACTACAGGATCAGCTACGGCAAATACACTGCTCTTTCAGATGCGGAGTCAGCTTTAACAACCGTCAGGCAAACCATCAACTCCAGCGCCTGGCTTCTTGCAGCCAGGTGATCCCTTTCTCCCGCAAGAGATAAATCATGTGCTCCCTCCCGCATGCAGCGAGCATGTTAAAGCACATTTAGCAGCAGAAATATTGAGGGGGAATTTTTGTGGGGCGTACTGGAATCGAACCAGTGACCTCTTGCCTGTCAAGCAAGCGCTCTAAACCAACTGAGCTAACGTCCCTTTTTGTCCGCTCTCCAGCAGCCGGTGTGTTAAACCCACTGAGCGAAAGTGCCGGACGGGGCAAAGATAAAAAAAATCTGAATTGACAGATCACTCAACAATCACCGGAGTGTTGAAGGTAAATAAAAACGATGAACCCCGGCCAGGCAACGACTCTACCCAGATACGACCCTTCATGAGCTCCGACAGGCGCTTGCATATCGCCAGTCCCAGCCCGGCACCCTGTACCTTGGGCATATTTTCGCTCCAGTACTGTACGAAAGGCTGAAAAATATCTTCAAGATTCTCGGGCGAAATCCCCTGGCCCGTGTCACTGACGAAATAGGTAAGCGTATAGCCATCCCCGGAGGGCACGAGCCTGTAACCGTATCTTATCTCTCCCTCATCGGTGAACTTAATGGCATTGCCAACGAGATTGCTAAAAATCTGACTCAGCCGCAGCTCATCTACAGACTGATAAACAGCCTTATGGGACCTGTCAACAACCGGTGTCAGCTTGAGCTGCTTCTTTCCTGCCGCCTCCTGCTCATGGGTAAAAGTCGATCCCATCGAGGAGATAAACTCGTTGATCTCCACATTGGTGTACTTGATCTCCATATTGTTGCTCTCGATGCGGGACATGTCGATCATATCATTTATCAGCCGCAGCAGCCTCTGTGAGTTAATATCAATAAGCTTGACCATCTCCTGCTTTTCCGCCTCGGTAGTGCTCATGGAGGTGAGTATATTCAGGAAGCCCAGCATGGCATTGAGAGGTGTCCGTATCTCGTGGCTGAAGTTGGCAAGGAAGGTAGTTTTAAGCCTGTCCGACTCTTCCGCCTGCCGGCGAGCCGCGATCAGGTCATCCATTATTCTCTGGGTGCCGGTGATATCCTGGCAGGTGCCATAACGGTACAGGAGCCGGCCATTTTCGTCATACTTGATGTTGGAGTTAACAGCGATGGTCTTCACCTTCCCCGTACGGGTTATTATCCTGTAGTTCACCGAGAAAGAGTCCTTCTTCTTGTCCATCGCATCCGTGATGGTGGTCAGGACATATGACCTGTCTTCCGGGTGAGTATATCCGAGATGTTCCTGATAGGTCATCGAGAGGCTTGCCACCTCGTCGTTGAAGATCCTGGATATCTCCTCTGATCCCAGGTACCTGTCGGTCTCGGGACGATACTCCCACCATCCGAATCTCCCTATCCGCTGGGCTTCCCTGAGACGTTCCTCGTTGAGTTCCAGCACCCTGCGTATTCTATATTCCTCAGTAACATCGCTTATAAGGCTTACATGGAACCGGTCTGAGTAGCTGGTCTGAACCTTGATGATGATGATCTTCCCATCCTTAGTCCTTGCCGGTCTGACGATGGGATCTTCTGCCTGCTCTTTCGTCTTGCGCATCACCTCCTCAGGCTCTGTGGAGAGATCGAGTGGTGTCAGTTTCCTGAGTTCGGCCCTTGTGTAACCGAAGAGCTCGGCGGCGGCCTTGTTGACCCTGATGAATCTGTTGGTGCGGTTATCGATAAGCATGATAGCATAACCTGCATGGTCAAATGCTTCCTTATATCTGTTAAAGGCAGTGCCAGTTAGAATACGTCTGATCAGACCTCCGGTAGAGAGACTTATCACCTTTTTCCTTTTATTTGGGTGTATGCAGATGTAAAAATATATCTTTTTACGGATAAGCCATCACAGTGATCCGATACAGTAGAATCTTCGGGTGACTGTCAACCCCTCGTCGTCCACGGCAGTGATAATATGTTCACCCTCGCCGGCCCAAAGCTCCGTCTGGTGTATATGGCGTGTCATGCCTATGTAGCTGTCGTCAAGATGCCAGTAGATCACCGCGTTTTTTCTCCTGTGGGCTATCTCGGGGAGGAGAGACATCATCTCGCCTCCAAGGCTCCTGGGGATGAAGATCCTGGTATCGTGCGGGGGATAGATGAATTCCATCGAAGGTACCTTCATATCATCTGCGCATCCCGGCAGGAAGGGCGGAAGGGTACGGTATGAGGGGTTTCGCATGCGGTAGTAGTACTCCATGGCCGGGGGGAGCACGAACCATGGGCGTATGGCCGTCTCTGCGGGAGAGTAGCAGGCAGCGTTGACCCTGTATTTCTCTGAGGCATCCAGTGCAACGGAGAGGTGGTAGGGACATGCCTGGCTGCGCAGACCTGCCTCAGGCACCCACTCCTGGCGCTTCTCATTGCACAGGGGTCCGGCCCTGTAACCGCTGGCAACACACACCTCCGTGAGTGTCATGCCTTCCCCGGGACGGTCAAACCAATGAGAGGAGGGCTGAAGCAGTCTGATGATATCGAACAGCAGAGGTGCCGACGAAGCTATGCCGGACAGACCCGGTCGTCCCTCTCCGTCAGCGTTGCCCGTCCAGACCGCCACCACGTAATCAGGTGTGGTGCCGATGGCCCAGGCATCACGGTAACCGAAGCTGGTGCCTGTCTTCCATGCCACCTCCGGGGCACTGCCGAAGTATTGCCAGCCCGTCTCCGTCTCAGGCCTGTTGACCCTGCGCAGAGCCTCGTACGTCAGCCAGATAGCCGGCGGAGTAAG
>CAZFIF010000232.1:0-3350 GCA_964519065.1 uncultured Rikenella sp. | reverse complement strand
AAATGAAATCACACATCGCAATTCGCAAATCGCACATCGTAAATCTTTATAAATGAGTATCCTTTTCAGCATAGAATCCCTGACAGCCGGTTACGAGGATAAGGTGGTCCTCCGTGACATCACCATGCCGGTTGAGGAGAATGACTTCATCGGCATCATCGGTCCCAACGGCGGTGGCAAGACTACCCTGCTGAAGGTGATACTCGGGCTGCTGAGACCCTTTTCAGGCAGGGTCGACTTTTCACCAGGCAATCTCAGATATAATCAGATAGGCTACATGCCGCAGGTGGCTCTGGGTGACACTCTCTTCCCGGTGACGGTGGAGGATGTGGTTCTCTCAGGAATGATGCACGGTAAGGGAGCCAGAGGTAGCATGGGTCGCAAGGATAAAAAGCATACCGGTGAGGTTATGGAGCAGCTCGGTCTAACCGCTCTTGCACGCCAGCCCCTTAATGAACTGTCGGGCGGACAGCTCCAGCGCGTCTACCTGGCCAGGGCAGTGGCAGGGTCGCCGCGACTGCTCCTGCTCGACGAGCCTGCCACATATGTTGACACTTCGTTCGAGGCCGATTTTTACGACAGGCTGAGACTTATCAATGAGCGTATGACCATTATGATGGTGTCACACGATGTGGGCATGATCTCCTCCTGGGTCAAGTCGTTCGCCTGCGTCAACGGGTCGCTCTTCTACCATCCTCACAGCAAGATTACAGAGGAGGATCTCAGGCTGTACGGCTGTCCCATTCAGCTTGTCACCCACGGTGATGTGCCCCACATAGTACTCCATAAGCATGAATGATGGAGAACCTGTTTGAATACTCGTTTGTCGTCAGATCACTTCTGGGTGCCATTTTCGCCAGCATCACCGCAGGTATTGCCGGAACATACATAGTCTCAAAGAGGCTGGTCTTCCTCAGCGGCGGTATCACCCATGCCTCCTTCGGGGGTATAGGCTTGGGCTACTTCCTGGGCATCAGTCCCGTGCTTGGCGCAGCAGTCTTTGGCCTCGGAGCAGCTCTCGGCATGGAGTATATGTCGGCCAGGGGCAGGATGAGGGAGGACAGCGCCATAGGGATACTCTGGGCGCTGGGGATGGCGGTAGGTATAATATTCATCTACCTGACACCAGGGTATGCTCCTAATCTTATGAGTTACCTTTTTGGCAGCATACTGACCGTAACATACGGGGATCTCATCGCACTGGGAATCATATCACTGGTGCTGATAATCTATACGGCGCTCTACTACAGGACCCTGCTTTATATATCCTTTGATGAGAACTATGCACGTACCTTCACAAATCATGTTGATCTCTTCAAGTATATCTCGGTGGGTCTGACAGGGCTGGCAATTGTTCTGAACATAAGGATGGCAGGGGTGATAATGATCATTGCACTGCTTACCATCCCGGCCAATATAGTGATGCTCTTTACAAGGGAGTACCTGCGGATAATAGTGCTCTCAACAGTTGTCAGCTTCATTGCCATCAGTGCCGGTTTCGCTATCTCATGGTTCATAAATCTGCCGACAGGCGCAACAATCGTAACGGTACTGGTGTTGTTCTGGTTGACAGCACGGGCTGTGCGCACTCTCCGTAGCAGCCGCAGTTCTGACAAAATAAAAAAGTCGATAACATGAATGAATTTGATATTCTGATCATTGGAAGCGGTCCCGGCGGCTATGTGGCTGCTGTCAGGGCTTCACAGCTTGGCATGAAGGCAGCGGTGATAGAAAAGGCTGAGACCGGGGGCATCTGCCTGAACTGGGGTTGCATTCCCACCAAGGCGTTGCTTAAGAGTGCCCAGGTACTTGATTATGCCCGTCATGCATCCGATTACGGCATCAATGCCGGTGAGACACCGGCACCCGACTTCGGCGCGGTAATTTCCCGGAGCAGGGGAGTGGCCGATGCCATGAGCAAAGGAGTCCAGTTTCTGTTCAAGAAGCACAACATACCCGTAATTAACGGATTCGGCCGACTGAAGGGTGCCGGTGCCGTTGAGGTGGAGGCAGCTGACGGCACGAAGGAGAGCTACAGTGCAAAGCATATCATAATTGCCACGGGTGCACGGTCGCGCGAGTTGCCTAACCTGAAGCAGGACGGCAAGAAGATAATTGGTTACCGTGAGGCGATGAGTCTGCCGGAACTGCCTGCTTCAATGGTGGTTGTAGGCTCGGGTGCTATCGGCAGTGAGTTTGCTGGGTTCTACAGGTCAATGGGCACGGAGGTGACACTGGTGGAGTACATGCCGCGGCTGCTGCCCCTGGAGGACGAGGAGGTGTCACGCACCCTGGAGAGGTCATTCAAAAAGGCAAAGATGAAGATCATGACCGGATCTTCGGTGGAAAAGGTGGATACATCAGGTGAGCGTTGCCTTGTCACTGTTAAGACGCCGAAGGGCGAGGTGCAGATAGAAACTGATATAGTGCTCTCAGCCGTCGGCATCACTCCCAACATTGAGGGAATCGGCCTGGAGGAGTCGGGAGTGAAGAGCGACCGGGGAAAGATAGTTGTAGATGAATTCTATCGTACCTCCGTGGAGGGAGTATATGCTATAGGCGACGTGGTGCCGGGCCCTGCGCTGGCGCATGTGGCGTCAGCCGAAGCCATAGTGTGCGTTGAGAAGATCGCGGGTCATAATCCCGAAGCTGTTGATTACGGTAACATCCCAGCATGTACCTATACCACACCCGAGGTTGCCTCCTGCGGTATGACAGAAGAGGCTGCCAGGGAGGCGGGTATTGAAACCAAAGCAGGCAAGTTCATGTTCATGGCCTCCGGCAAAGCCTCAGCGGCGGGTGCGCGCGAGGGCTTCGTCAAACTGGTGTTCAATGCGGCAGATGACAGACTCATCGGCGGCCACATGATAGGAATGAATGTAACTGAGATGATATCCTCCATAGTGACGGCGCGCAGGCTGGGAGCTACGGCTCATGACCTGATGCGCAGTATACACCCCCACCCGACAATGTCTGAGGGCATCATGGAGGCGGCAGCGGCAGCGCTCGGAGAGGCCATCCACGGATAGCCGGCAGCCATGGGAGGCTGCGGCGGCGGCCCCGGGCGAGGCGATCCACGGCTGAAAACAGCATTGATTTTCTTGTGCAACGCAACCTTTGACCCCTTTTTAACATCAATCTGTTGACGGGGTCAGATATTATTTCCTATCTTTATAACTCGAGAAAAAAGCGGGTTTGCAAAAGGAGAAAGACATAATTGACGGCTGTCTGTCAGGAAGCAGACGCGATCAGGAACTCCTTTACCGCAGGTACGCCCCGAAACTCTATGCCGTAAGCCTTCAGTATGCAGGCAACACGGAGGAGGCCAGGGATGTCCTGCAGGAGGGTTT
>CAZFIF010000231.1:0-3359 GCA_964519065.1 uncultured Rikenella sp. | reverse complement strand
AGGCCTATATCTCGGTTACCAAGGCGATGTTCGGTCCGGTGACGATCGTTACCGGTGACCACTCCGTCGACGAGCTGCTGAAGACCAAGGGGATGGCGGGAATGCTCAATACCGTCTGGCTTATTATCTGCGCTATGTTCTTTGGAGGAGTGATGGAGGCATCAGGTATGCTTCGTACCATCACCGGGCGGATGATGCAGTTTGTGCACAACGCCGGCACGCTGGTAGGTTCAACGGTGGCTACATGCCTCTTCTTCAACGTCACAGCCTCCGACCAGTACCTCTCCATTGTGATACCGGGACGGATGTATGCAAAGAAATACCGTGACATGGGTTTCAAGCCCGAGCTGCTGAGCCGCACGCTCGAAGACTCCGGCACGGTGACCTCGGTGCTGGTACCATGGAACACCTGCGGCGCTACACAGTCGAGCGTGCTGGGTGTCTCTACCTGGTCATACGCACCCTACTGCTTCTTCAATATCATCAGCCCGTTTATGACCATATTCGTGGCAGCAGCAAAGATCAAACTGAGGCGTTACACTCCCGAAGAGCTGGTGAAGGTTCAGGAGGCTGCAGATATAGTTGACAGGGAGCTCCTCAGGGAGGAAGAGTCATGACAGCCACAGTCCATGCGAACAAACCAGCCCTGCGAACAAACCGTCTCCCGAACAAACCGGCCGTGCAGATGTTTAATTATAGGTTATATTTACACTTTAATAATTAATAACGGATGCTTCTTAAGCTGTTAATACTGTCGGCGGTACTTGTGGCGATAGCCCTGGCGGGGATGGCCATCACCATTATTGTCAGGCCGGGAGGTCGTTTCCCGGAGACCCATGTGGGACACAATAAGGAGATGCGCAAGCGGGGTATCACCTGTGCTCAGGCTACCGACACGGGATGCAATCCTGTCGACGGTGCCGGCTGCTGTGGCTGCGCCATGAATGAAGACTAACTCCTAGCTGTCGCCGGGTCAGGCCCGGCTTCATGACAGCTTCACTCCCGGGTCAACCCGGATTTTTGCCATCCACAGGAATCCCCCTGCCATGCATCACCTCTCTTCTATGAGTGTTCTGAGCCCCTCGGAAATCCAGCTTCTCATCTCTCCTTTCTCATCGGAAAAGATCAGGTAACCCTCAAGAAATTCATATCTCTCAATGAAGGCAGTTGCTCCCTCCAGGCCTGCCACCATGCACACCGTAGCCCAGGCGTCGGCCTCGGCGGCTGTGGGTGCTATTACCGTGGCGCTGAGCAGGGTATGCCTTACAGGATGCCCTGTCCGCGGGTCTATGGTATGCGAATATTTGACTCCATCCTCAACGTAAAACTTCCTGTAGTTGCCCGAGGTGGCCAGCGCCCTGTTGTCGAGCCTCACGGTTGCCTTCATGTCATCCCCCGGCAGGAAGTTGCCGTCGGCAGGCCTGTCAATGCCCACACGCCACCCGTCGCCTCTTTTGTCGCCCACCGTGCGTACCTCACCCCCTACCTCTGCAAGACACTCACTGATGCCCTGCCGGGTGAGCAGGTCAATAACAAGGTCCACGGTGTAGCCCTGGGCTATGGCATTGACATCAATGAACATGTCAGGGTCAGCCTTGATAATGCGGACACCATCGAGCCTCAGCTTATCCATGCCTACAAGAGCCAGCAGTGAGTCAAGCATCGACTCGTCGAATCGTTTCATGGCATCGGGACCGAACCCCCACGACTTCACCAGCGGTCCGACGGTGATGTCAAAGAGCCCTCCGCTCCGTTCCGAGACAAGCGATGATAGCCGGAACACCTCACGGAAGAGCGAGTCGGTGAGATCGCTGCTGTTGCCGTTGATCCGGGAGATGACCGAAGATCCATTATATATGGAGAGGGAGCTGTCAACCTCGTAAAAGAGAGTTTCAATACTCTGCCGAAGCTCTCCTATATCCAGTCCGGGACTCTTCTCAACCACGATGTGGTAGGTGGTACCCTGGGTCATGCCGTCGATGGCGGCGTATTCTGCCGGCGGAGTGCAGGATGACAGGTACAGCGTTATGGCGGTACAAATCAGAAAAAGACGCATAATATAGAATTTTCGATTGTCGAATTTTGCAGTCGCAAATCTTAACTAAAAGAGGCCATTCGCAAATCGCAAATCGCAAATCGCAAATTCCCCTAGCCCCCAAAATCATCAAACGCAATGTTCTCATCCGGCACACCCAGGTTGTCAAGCATGTTGAGCACGGCAGAGTTCATCATCGGGGGTCCGCAGAGGTAGTACTCCAGCTCCTCCGGCAGCTCCTGCTTGCCCAGGTAGTTGTCAAGCAGCACCTGGTGGATAAACCCGGTGTAGCCTGTCCAGTTATCCTCCGGCAACGGCTCCGAGAGAGCTATGTTGAAGGTGAAGTTGGGAAAAGTCTTTTCAAGCTCCCTGAACTCATCCTCGTAGAACACCTCTCTCCTGGACCTTGCTCCGTACCAGTAGGATATCTTCCTCGACGACTTCTCTGTCTTGAGCAGGTGGAATATGTGCGACCGAAGCGGTGCCATGCCGGCCCCGCCACCTATATATATCATCTCGGTATCGGTATTCTTGATATGAAAGTCCCCGAAGGGTCCGGAGATGGTCACCTTGTCTCCCGGCTTGCGCGAGAAGATATATGAGGAGCTTATCCCCGGCGGCACATTCAGCCACTTGTGGTTCCTGTCCATCGGCGGCGTGGCAATCCTGATATTGAGTATTATCAGGTTCTTCTCAGCAGGGTAGTTGGCCATGGAGTAGGCCCTGAAGGTCTCCTCGCTGTTCTTTGTCCTGAGACTCCAGAGGTCAAACTTATCCCAGTCGGGACGGTACTCCTCCTCCACCTCTATATCCTTGCTGAAGTCGACCTCATAGCGCGGAATATCAATCTGAATATACTCTCCCGATTTGAAGACCAGGTCCTCACCTTCAGGCAGTTTGACGACAAACTCCTTGATGAAGGTCGCCACGTTCCTGTTGGAGACCACTTCGCACTCCCATTTCTTTATGCCGAGAATTGCCTCCGGCACATGGATGGTCATATCCTCGCGCACCTTGACCTGGCATCCCAGTCGCCAGTTGTCATGCTGTTCGCGGCGGGTGAAGAAGCCGGTCTCCGTGGGCAGTATTGACCCTCCGCCCTCGGTGATCTGGCACTTGCACATGCCACAGGTACCCCCTCCGCCGCAGGCTGACGGCAGGAAGATGCCGTTGTTGGAGAGCGTTGAGAGGAGGTTGGAGCCGGGAGATACCACCATCTCACGATCGTTGATCTGCAGTTTGACGTCGCCCTGCGGGGTGAGTTTCTGCCTGGCATAGAGAAGCAGCACCACCAGCAGTATCATTACCAGCACGAATACTGCCA
>CAZFIF010000230.1:0-3360 GCA_964519065.1 uncultured Rikenella sp. | reverse complement strand
TGCACCACGGCAGATGATGTTCTTCATTGATATATTCCTGAAATGCGGTGTCTCCTCGGTCACAGGCGGTATTTCACCCTCTGAGGTCACAGTGCTGTCACCACGGGCCAGCTGTTCAGAGACCGACAGCCCACCGTAATAGAGATTGAAAGAGACAGCCTGTGTCGGTATATCTGTCATCAGTATATCACTGAACCAGATGTTCTCTACCACCCCGCCCCTGCCGCGGTTACTCTTGAAGCGGATGCCCACATCGGTGCCCATGAAGGTGCATCCTGCAGCGGAGACATTTCTTACTCCTCCTGACATCTCACTCCCTATTGTGACACCGCCATGGCCATGATATACTATGCAATTCCTGATAATCATATTCTCTGTCGGCATGCCCCTCTCCCTTCCGTCCTCGTTCTTGCCCGATTTGATGCAGATTGCATCATCACCCACGTCGAAGTTACTGTCATAAAGCAACACGTTGCGGCACGATTCGATGTCGATACCGTCACCGTTCTGGGAATACCAGGGGTTTTTGACGGTGATGTTCCTGACAGTCAGATCCTCGCACATCAGCGGATGTAGACACCATGCCGGCGAGTTCTGAAATACGGGACCATCGATCATGATCTTCCTGCATCCCACAAGGCTCACCATCACCGGTCTCAGGAAATCCCTGATGCTCTCGTATTCTTCAATACGTCCTCCCATGACGGGAACGTTCATCTCGCTCATCTCCTGGGCTTGCATATACGCTTCTGACGGGTACCATGTGTTGCCATCTTCACTCACAATCCCTCCTGACTTCACTGTCTTCTGCCACTGCGGGGGAGGCAGCTTATCCCTCTTCACCGGCCTCCAGGCGTCACCGCTGCCGTCCCACACTCCCCTGCCCGTGAAGGCAATGTTCTCGAGATCCTTACCGTAGATCGGCGAGAGGCACCTGACGGTATTGTATCCTTCGAAACTGGTCTCTATCAGGGGATAGAGGCTTTTGTCAGGACTGAACAGGATCAGTGCCCCCTCATCGGCATGCAGGCGTATGTTGCTTTTCAGTATGATGGGCCCTGTGAGCCACATCCCCCGTGGTATCACAACCGTGCCTCCCCCTTTTGAGGAGACTGCCTCTATCGCTTTGCGGAACGCCTCCGTGTTCAGCACCATGCCGTCGCCCACAGCGCCGAAATCAGTTATGGTGACACTGTTAAGAGGTATCTGCGGCTCAATGACCTGTGGCATCGCAAACTCCAGGTCACGGTAGATCTCGCCAGCCGCTCCGCCGTGCAGCTGCCGGCTCTCAGAAGAGGCAGCTGCAGGTGGCAACAGTGCCGGGGTCTTCAGCTCTTTCATAGCCCCGAAGACCAGTGAGGCTACCGCGGTGGCACCCGCGGGCTGGAAGTGAGTGTTGTCGCTGCTGCCCTCAGGATAACCCGGGTAGAGACCGGGAGGAAAATTCATGAAGTAGGTCGATGTCACATAATCCCGCCCCCTGCCACTGAAAAAATTCATACTCAGGGTTGTAAGGTCTATCAGAAAGACCTCAAGCTCTGCCGCCACCTGCTTCATGGCACCGGGGTATTCACCGTGGGTGTTCCCCAGCCTGCCATCCTTCCAGGGATAGTTCCTTGCCACGGGAGTGACAAGGATGGGTATGGCACCCTTCTCGCGCGACTGGTTGACATACAAACGCAGAAACTCCTTGTATCCGGGGAGGGAGGTGTAGCGTTCGCCCTTGTTAACCGAAGCATCATTATGCCCGAACTGTATCAGTACAAGGTCACCACGACGCAGGGAACGGACGATATCCGCCCACCGCCCCTCTTCGAAGAAGGAGCGTGTGCTGCGGCCTCCCCGGGCCCTGTCCTCAACAATGACACTGTCGGTCCTGATGAGATGCCTGACAGTTTTCAGGGAGTCGGAGGAGATAAATGACTGGAAGACCTGACCCCAGCCCATGATGGGATAACGCGTCGACTGGTAATCCTTCTCCAGGGAGTAATCAGCTACCGTGGAGTCTCCTATAAGCCACACCCTGGTGATCTTTTTGCCGGCTGCCCGTTTACCCGTGTCTGCCGGCTGCCCGGCTATGAATGCCGGGAGAAAGAACACCAGCAGTATCATTGTTGAAAACCTTATCACTTTCATCTCTTATTCTTCTGTTTGTATCCTGAACCAGTCGAGGTCAGCATAACCTGAATCATTGGTGAAACCGTCACGAAGGGCAAAGAAACCGATTTTCGCACCTATCCAGACCCCCTCACGTGCCGCGAAGGGTTCACCGACCTCATTAAAAGTTTTATTGTCTAAGCTGTAACTGAAGATACAGCGGGCCCCAGCAGTGACCTTCACGCCGAAAAAGACTGTATCGCTGTCTCTCTCTTCCGAAAAGAGGAGCTCCTCCGGCTGACCTCTGTCAGCATCAATGCACCTGGCCACTCTCAGCAAGAGTCTGCCGTCAGTACGCTTCAGGGAGATATACTGATAGTCCCTGCCCATCACAATCATGCCGGCCTCTTCTCCATCATGGCGAAGGGTGCATACCACCCGTGCGGTGGCGGTGAACTCCTCTGCCGGCAGTTTCTGCAGGAAGAGATTGGATACATTCCAAAGGCTGACAGAACTGTCAGGCCGGGGAATACAGTTCAGCCTGTAGCATCCGTATGCCCCGGAAGGATAGCCCCATGTTACCGACGGGTTGGCATGCCACTGCCACTGAAGCCCTCTTGTGTCACTGTTGAATTCATCATCACTCTGCAAGGCTCTCTCATTGCCGTTATCAATATCGCTGCTCTGCTCGATGCCCTGTACCTGTTTTTTGCTCCCTTCGGGCATCCTGAAAGCTGATACAGGTTCACCGGTGCCATCGCCGTCCGGATCATCGCCGATTACCGGCCAGTCGTCGGTCCATGTAACCGGTTGCAGGTGAACGATCCTGCCGTAGGCACCCTTATCCTGGAAGTGCAAGAACCAGTCGCTGCCGCTGCGGTCAGTCACCCATGCACCCTGGTGAGGGCCGTTGATATCGCTCTCACCCTGATGCATTACCTTCCTGGCTTCGTAGGGCCCAAAAACACTCTTTGAGCGGAGCACCAGCTGCCAACCGTGGGTGACCCCTCCGGCAGGGGCAAAAATGTAGTACCATCCGTTTCTCCTGTAGAATTTAGGACCCTCAACGGTTGGATTTTCATCATGGCCGTCAAAGACCATCACGGGATCACCGAAGACGCCGGTGCCGTCAGGGTTCATGCAGGTAACCATGATAACGCTCTTCACTCCCGCTCTGCTGCCCGCAAAGGCATAGGCAAGGTATGCAGTGCCGTCATCATCCCACAGGGGAGAGGGGTCAATAAGTCCCCTGCCCTCCATGAC
>CAZFIF010000229.1:0-3372 GCA_964519065.1 uncultured Rikenella sp. | reverse complement strand
ATCTTGAAGCGCGCTGCCACAACAGCTGTGGCCTGCTGGCGACGGAGCATGGCACCGGCGATCTCCTCTGAATAGGCTATGTAATTTATCCTTGCTTCTATCACATGAATGCCGGCGATCTTGAGCCTGTCCCTTATCTCCTTCTCAAGCTCATCATTAACCTCCTCCCCGCCGCTGCGAAGTGTCATCTCATTCTCGTGACCTTCCCAGTTATCATACGGATAGAGCCCGGCCAGCTTGCGAAGGGCAGCATCACTCTGCACAAGTACAAAATGCTCATACCTGTCAACATCAAAGGCTGCCTTGTATGTGTTCTCTACCTTCCAGACAAGTACAAGCCCTATCTTGATAGGGTTTCCGTTCTTGTCGTTCACCTTGATGGGCTCACTGTCAAAGTTGCGGGCACGCAGGGAGATCTTCTTCCGGGAATAAAAGGGTATTGCCCACCAGAAACCGTTGGTCTTGACAGTACCCCTGTAGGCACCGAAAAGCACCATCACCATAGACTCATTCGGGTTGACAACCATCAGTCCCGGCAGAATGAGGAAGGAAACTACAATCAGAACCACACCCAGCCAGATGATCTCATGCATAAACGCAAAAACCATTGCTGTCAATGCCAGTAATCCCAGCAGCAGGAAAAGATATCCCGATGCAGCCTTGAAAATTTTTTCTTCTTTCATGATATATGATATTGATTTGATATCACAAATATATCATATTAAATCATAAAAGTCAAGTGAAACGAAAAAAAAATTACATTTGGGTCATGCATGAACGCCACATCGACCGTGATCTCTATTTCAGGGAGCAGGCGCATACCACCTCAAGGCATGTTATTCCTTTCATTGAGAGTATCGTGCCGGTCAATAATTCGCTTTCGGTGCTGGAGATCGGGTGTGGTGAGGGGGGAAACCTCCTGCCGTTTCTTGAGGCGCAATGCAATCGTCTGACAGGCATAGACCTGTCGGAGACCAAGATAGAGAATGCCCGCAGCTTCTATGCCGTCATTCCCGGGGGTGACAGGATTGAGTTCATTGCGGCTGACATTTATGATTCAACCTCTGCCGGCTCCTTTGACCTGGTGATGATGCGCGATGTGCTGGAGCATATTCATGATCAGGCACGATTCATCGGGTTTGTCAAGAGGTTTATCAATCGCGGTGGTATACTCTTTATTGCCTTTCCGCCATGGAACAACCCCTTCGGAGGGCACCAGCAGATGTGTGACAGCAGGGTTCTTTCGAAGCTTCCATGGATCCATCTCCTTCCGCACCGGATATACAGGTGGCTGCTGCGCGCTATGGGTGAGACCCCGGCCAGAACAGAGGGTCTGCTTGAGATAAAGGATACCGGCATCAATATCGGCCGGTTTGAGAGGATTGTAAAGAGAGAGGGATTCTCCATACTGAAAAAATCCCTCTGGTTTATAAATCCTAATTTCGAGGTCAAGTTCGGCCTTCGCCCCCGCCGGCTGCCTCACCTCCTGGGTGAGATTCCCTTTCTCAGGAACTTCATCGCCACCACAGGCTACTACATTATTTCAGTGCCTCCTCAAGAGCCCTGAGAACAGGCTGCGCAGAGATCTTTACACCTGCGGCCTGGTTCATCCAGTGCTGTGGTGTCAGCCGTCCGAGACTGTACATCCTGTCAATCTCATCGGAGAAATCCTTGCCTTTCAGGTGATCTTCAATCTGAAACTGGATTATCTGTCCGTAGGCATAGTTCTGCAGGTAAAGAGGACCGTTGATCATATGTGAATAGATGGCCAGCAGAGGCGAGTCGCTCACTCCCATTACCGGGGCAAAATATTTGTTCCATACATCAACTGCTATGTTGATTGTCTGTTCCCTGAGCTCTGCGGGTGTAGTCTGTGGATTCTCATAAAGCCACTTCCATAATTTCATCTCCACCATGCTGACTCCCATTATCTCCATAAGCGACCATGCTGCATCAAGTGTCTGAAGTCTCTCCTTCTCCGGGTTGTCCTCCTTCATCCCAAGAAGCATGAGGTCGCGATCCTGGAAGAGGAATGCCGTTGCCTCGGTGAATGCTGTGTTTGGAACGCCAGATAGCATGTAATAGTCAACATCATAGAGCGATATCGTCTGTTCGACGTTATGACCGAACTCGTGGACGGCTATGTTGTAGCCCTTGTAATCCATGCCCTTGTCAGAGATGCGGGTTCGGAGGTGTGAAACGGCCCCCTTCATTCCGGCACCCCAGGCATGGCCTGAGCCTCTGGCAGGGTCAACTACTATCCTGTCAGCGATCTGTTTTGCCCTTTCAGGTGACCAGCCCAGCTTGACGAGCATGGCCGGCATACCCAAATGGAAGGCGGAGGGGTCAGGATAGAGGGCTGAGGTCCTGGCCGTAAGCAGCTTTTCGGGTATTGCGCTTCGCGATTTGAAACCGTCATACCATATATCATAAGGCCTCAGGTCACGTCCAAGCCTTTTGCTGATCAGCGCTCCAAGCGTCTTAAGCTGCGGTGAACCAAGGTATTCATCGAAGAGTGCCTCTGCATCTTCCTGCGATATCTCCATGCCGCCCGAGAAACTACGTAGTATGGCGGTATTCATGCCCGGAACATAAGGGTCAATAGCCTTCTCCGAGTTGAAAATATTCAAAAGATGTGAATAGCGGGTATCCGGCTCAGCTTTCAGTTCAACGGTTGAGCCATCCTTCTCTGTCTGGTTGGAATAGGGAGACCATTCATATTCAGGGCTATTGATGACTTCAGCAGGGATCTCCTGACGGATGATGCGCTCCATGACTCTGTAAATCATCTCCTGCTTCTGTGGGCCGCTTTCGCTGTCGGCATAATTCGACTTGATCTCGTCACGCAGGTTCCAGTGTGAAAGCAGTATCATGTCATCGGGGAAGAGCTGCTGCCCGTCGTCTGTACGCAGTTTGCCCATATATATGTTATAATCGGCGATATACATCTCCGCGTTACCCAAAGCCACTGTCTCTGCCTGGTTCAGTTCGGCCGGCACGCGCGAGACAAACTGGTCACCAAGCCGGGCCATGGCCCACTCTTCGCGGCTCCATCCCGAACCAAGTTCCTCCTTCTCCGCAAGGGTATAGTAGGGATAGTTGAGGGCGATCATAAAAGCAATCCTGTTATTGTAGAAATCTGTCTGCAGATGTGCCCCGACGGAGTAGTTGCCGAACATGCGGTCCACCTCATCGATCTCACCGGCAGCCTCATCCAGCACCTTCCGCAGATCAAGCGTTATCTCATTCATGTTACCCGAGAGCGACTCGAAGTAATTGCTGACCTTCAGAAAGACCTCACTCCGTTTTTGCGGATCGGAGATATAGTTTGCAGCAACAAAATCAGCAAACTCCTCAGCGGTGCCGTCTTCC
>CAZFIF010000228.1:0-3374 GCA_964519065.1 uncultured Rikenella sp. | reverse complement strand
CACCCGCAATGGTCGGTTGGCCGAGTGGCTAGGCATCGGTCTGCAAAACCGGGTACGGCGGTTCGAATCCGCCACCGACCTCAACAAAATCCTCTTCCTGAGCATAGCGAAGGAAGGGGATTTTTTGTTTTAAGACCGAAGCATGCTTGCAATGCTGAGGGAATAAAACAAAAAAGCCCGGAGAGCGCTGAAGGCGCTCGGGGATTTTGTTGCACAGGCCCCCCACCTGCGGATCACGAAGTAATCCGCCCCCGCTAGCGAGGCGGGCTATCCGCCACCTACCTAAGTAAGTCAAAGTATATCAATGGACATTACATTAATTGGTGGCACGTATAGTGTCAAAAAAAGTGGTGAAAGCATTAGCACAGGAAGATATGCATAGAGGAATCCCGCAAATAGAAATATCGATGTGCGTCTCTGTTTGTAACCCTTAATGATTGAGTAATTTTTCTTAAATTGGATTGGGTAATTTTCTTTAAGTCCTTAATAACCAAGATATGAACATTAAAAGGATCTTTAACCTTATTGTTGTTCTTTCTGGGATTGCTGTATTGCCTTCGTTCAGCCAGTTAGATTCACTTAATATCCCGTATACTGTTTCAGATACACTAGATGAAGATATTAAGCTTTTTGAAAGCGATGAACTGCTGGAGATATCACTTATGTTTGACATTACTCAATACCAGAGGAAAAGGGACGACACTGAATATCTGCCTGCAATCCTGGTTTACCATACAAGCTCCACTGATTCGATAGTTAAGAATTTAAGAGTGAGATGCCGCGGTAAAAGCCGCCTTTCTTTATGTAGCTTTCCTCCTCTGATGTTAAACTTCCAAGAGCAGGATTCCGTTGAAGGAGAATTCAGCAGGGTGGATAAAATAAAAATGGTAACCCATTGCAGTGCAGGCAGGGAAGATTATCTGCTGAAAGAGTATCTTATTTATAAACTTTATAATGTCCTTACGGACTACAGTTTCCGGGTCAGACTGCTGAGAGTCAATTATATAAATACATTCAAGGAAAGCAAGCCAATAAGGGAATTTGCTTTCGTAATTGAGCCGCCAGAAAGCTTATGTAAACGATTAGATGCGGTTGAAGTAAGAACCAGGATGAACATTACCCAGAAACAAATAAGACCGGAGGTGATGGACAGGATGGCAATCTTCCAATACATGATCGGGAATACTGACTGGACGGTTCCGATATTTCATAACAACGTACTTATTCTGTCACAGAGTTATCCGCATGGCGAGGAACAAGGCATAGCAGTAGCATATGATTTTGATTATTCCGGGCTCGTCAACGCAGGTTATGCGGTTCCGGCAGACCAGCATAAGCTTAATTCAGTTCGGGAACGACGTTACATTGGCATTTGCAGAAGCGAGGAAACCTTTATCAATGCCCTGAAAGAATTTGCAGACAAAAAGGAAGATTTTTACAGAGTCATAAATGAATTTCAATATTTGAGCCCCCGACAAAAAAAACAAATGGTTTCGTACCTCGAGGGTTTTTATAAGGGTTTTGACAAACGAAATTCAATTGTCTCTTCACTGCTTAATGATTGCATAGACTTTTAAGCAAATTATTTGATCCAGACCCGGCTTCCGATTCGCTTCGGGAATTTTTGTATAGTCACTGAAGCAGTTAAATCTTATTTTTGTCAGCTGCGCATGCTGATTGGTATGTTCTGATATGACAGGGAAAAGAGATCTGACCAGGGCACTTGGCCTGAGCTATGTGATTATCATAGTTATCTCAAATATGCTCGGATCGGGTGTCTTCAAGAAGATCGCTCCCATGGCTGCCGAGCTGCACTCATCCAGCTGGATATTGCTGGTGTGGCTTGCAGCGGGGATAATAACCCTCTTCGGGGCGCTGAGCAACGGCGAGGTGGCCGGCCTGCTGGCCGATACGGGAGGGGAGTACGTATATCTCCGTACCATTTACGGCCGCTTCTTCTCATTTCTCTACGGGTGGTCTCTCTTCACGGTAATACAGACAGCCGCAATATCAGGAGTTGCCTACGTCTTCACACAGTCGCTCAACAGTATCATACCCATCCCTGATCTGCTTCCGTCATTACAGCAATTTACCATTGGAGGAGTGTTTTATCCGTTCCAGGATTTTGGGATAAAGCTGACTACCATCCTGCTTATACTGTTTTTGACCTTCCTGAATATGTCGGGACTCAAGAGCGGGGCATGGGTGAACAAGGCCGTACTGATCCTTGTGGGGGCGGGACTCCTGGCCATTGTCATTGCCGGGCTTACCAGCGACCAGAGTTCTTCTTCTACGGCCATGGCAGCCAGTGATACGGCAGTTGCCGATACTGTGACCCTCTCTTCGTTTTACACTGCCATGCTTGCAGCATTCTGGGCATACCAGGGGTGGGTGTCGGTCGGTTTCATAGGAGGGGAGGTAAAAGAGCCTCACAGGAACATTCCGAGGGGTATCATAGCCGGTGTAGGCATAGTCATTATCGTCTACCTGGTGGTCAACTATACTTTTCTTACGCTGCTCTCTATACCTCAGCTTGAGCAGATAAACAATTCCGGGAACCAGATAGCAGGCATTGAGGCTGTCAGGGGCATATGGGGTAACGGAGGAGTGCTGTTCATATCGATTCTCATACTCATCTCCACGCTGGGTTGTACCAATGCCAGCATACTGACCGGAGCCCGCCCTTACTATGCCATGGCCAGGCAGGGGCTCTTCTTTCGCGGCACGGGCAGGCTGAACAGCCATAATGTCCCTTCTGTTTCACTGTTGTGGCAGGGGATATGGGCGTCGATACTGGTTCTCTCGGGTACATTTGACCAGCTGACTGACATGCTGATCTTTGCCGTCTATATCTTCTACGGTGCCACCACCATGGGGGTCTTCATCCTGAGACGCCGCATGCCAGATGCCCACAGGCCCTATAAAACATGGGGCTACCCGGTGGTACCGGCGCTGTTTGTGCTCTTCTGCGTGGGGCTCTTCTTCAATACCATCATAACCAGGCCCCGCGAAGCCGGAATAGGACTGTCTCTGATATTGCTGGGAATACCTGTCTATTTCCTCCTCAGAAGAAAAGGTTCTGCATCAAATGCAACCGGGAAGTGAAAATCAACAACTGATCACGAGGGGAATCATTATTTATAGAACTTCTGACCGGCCTTTCAGAACCGGATCTTCATTGAGAGGCCGCCATACCAGATGCGCAGGTTCAGGCTCGTGAGATCCCTGATAGGCATCTGTACAAACGGTTCAAACTGTAACTGGCTGGTCCCGGCAAACGGGAAGGAGTACCCTGCTGAGAAGTTGGCAAGACCCAGGAGGTCGACACGGTTTAAGAACTCCTGCTCGCTCTCAATTTGTACGGTGGTGGTCAT
>CAZFIF010000227.1:0-3397 GCA_964519065.1 uncultured Rikenella sp. | reverse complement strand
TGCGATATGCGATGTGCGATTTTCGATTTGGCGATGTGCGATTTTCGATTATGCGTTATTCGGGTTTAGAGATTGATGCCTGTCATGTAAATGCCGCACTCTTCAATTATATAACATCATTTTTCTGCCACCAGCACATTATCCACCTCCCACGTGGTTGTGCGGCCGGTGCCGCCGTCGTATACCCAGGCTATCCAGAGCAGACTGCCATTATATGCAGAGAGGTCAATCTCTCCCGAGCTGGCAAACTGGCTGTAACCCGAAGCTGTTAAGACAGGCAGGCTGAAGCTCTTCTCTGTCCACGTGAAATTCCATGGAGTAGCCGACCCGTCATAGTCGGTTGAGACATAAAGCTTCATTGTTGCGCCGTTGTCGTATCCGTCGGCGCTCTCGAACTGCAGGTAGGGCTCTGTTGCCATGGTCAGATCGATTATCGGGGCAATCATCCAGGTGATGACTGAGGCCTCTCCTGAATTGTATGCTGTGGCCTGTACCCACTTCCGGGAGCTGACCTCGTTGCCGTACCATGTTTTTGTCCCCGCCTGCGGATAGGTCTTCCAGCCGGCCAGAGTGCTCACATCCGCATATTTAACAAGTGTCGAGAAGTCCTGAGTCAGGTAGACCGTACCGGCTCCGCCGCACCTCTCGCCGGTCATCTCATTCTCCGTGTCGTCCCTCAGCAGCAGTTGCACGCCGCTGTATTCGGAGACGACACCTTTTATGTATCCGTTGCCTGCCGGCAGCGTCTCTGATGAGAAGGTGGCATCAGAGCGGGTGTAGACCTCCAGCTCATCAGAGCAGTCAGTAAGTATGTTTCCTCCTGAGTAGCTTCCCGGTTGTGCAAACTGCACGCTCTCGATCCTGACATATTCTGCCTGGTAATCACCTGAAAGAACTTCGGCAATTGTTACGGTCTCAGGCTCAGGCGGGGGCGGAGTGAGGCTGACAAGCGACGTCTGATCTGCAATGCTGATGTCACCGAACTGCAGCAGTCCGTTATAGACGGTGAAAGAGACACCGCGACACACTATTTTGACCTCGGAGTCACGTGAGAAGGTGTTGTTGCCGCTGACTGTCAGACAGATTCCTGCGGTGGAGTCCTGTATATAAGCTACAAAGTCAGGAATATTTCCCAGCTCCGGGGTGAGTGTGATGATACCCTGGATAAAGACGTTGGTATCCACAGTCACGGTACCCTGTTCATGCATCATCCTGAGCTGTCCGATCGTGATATAGTCGACCTGCGGCTCAGGCGGGGGCACCGGCTCACGGCTGCATGATGTGTATACAATCAATATGGTTGTGAGTGCAAGCTGATATAATGTTTTGATCTTCATGTCCGGGTTTTATTTTCCTGCTGCCGTAACAGCAATGTTGTCAATACGGTAAGATGTGCTTTCCGTGTTGCTGCCAGTGTATCTGAACGCGATTACTGCTGATTTCCCGGCAGCGACAGGCAGGTTGACATCTCCTGAATTTATGAAAGTATGATCCGGGTCGCTTTGCTGGGCCATCACGGCCGTCAGGGGTGTCCATGTGGCAGAGGCAATGTTGTTTCCGTCGTAGTCGGTTGAGACAAGCACCTCCATTGGCATGTTTGTTCCGGTATGTTCCCAGTAGGCTTTGGCCGTCTGGAAGGTAAGCACCTTCTGCGTTGAGATGGTGACAGGCCTTGTGATAAGCCAGGTAACCATTGAGGTGAGGTTTGAGTTGTAGCCTGTAGCCTGGGCGTAGCCGTTGCCTCCGAAGACCTGGGCAAGCCATATGCGGCCACCGGCAGTGGCAATGTTCTGCCATCCGCTGATGTAGATCTCATCATCATCGCCGAAGCCCTCAAAGTCCTCGCTTAGGGTCTCGACAGGCGTACCCAGGGGCTGTTCCACCACACCGCACCTCGTCCCGATCATATCCACCTCATCAAAATCACGCACCAGGAACTGGTAGGTCCCGTTGAAGATTGTAACAATACCGGTGATAGTTCCGTTTCCTGACGGCAGCAGCTCGCCTGCTGCCGCTGAGTAGCCGCTCGTACGTACTATAATGGTCTTGTCGCTGCAGTCCTCCAGCGTCCTGTTCTCCGTTACCTGCTCAGTTGCGTTGGCCCAGGTCTGTCCGATCATGGCATCGGTAAACTGCACCCCGTCAAGCCTCACAAGTCGTCCAAGATAGGAACTGCTCCTGGCCTGTGTGACAGTCACTGCTGCAGGATAGGTGGGATTGCCTATGGATAGCTTCAGGCACTGCTTGTCCATATTCATACCTCCGACCCTGATGGTGCCGTCCTCCTGGTAATAGGGCATGCCTCCCAGCTGCCAGAAGTTGCCGTAGTCGCCCAGCCATAGGCCCTTAACGTTGACGATGACAGAGTCACCTATGTAAAGTCCGCTGGTGGCTTCAAACAGCAATCTCAATCCGCCGGTGGCATCTTCGATGTAAGCCTCCTTATAGAAGTTACCGTCCACCTTGTCGCTGGCGGTTATAACTCCGCGCAAAGCCCAGTCGTTCACAATCTCCACGGGATGACGCTGGGTGTAGTCTGATATGGCCAGCTGATCGGCGTACAGTGCCCTGACCTGCTGTACGGTCACTATCTCCCCGGGAATGAACGCCTTGTCCGGAGGCGGCGTTTCGTTATTGTCGCTGCATGAGACTGCAAGAAGCAACAGGGTCACAACTGCAGTAAGTCTGTATATCCGTCTGATTTTTTCCATGATCTGTTCCTCCTTCACCTTTTAGTACCTGATACTGAGATTAATGAAGTAGTTAAAGCCGTTGGCGTAATAGATTCGCGGCTGGAACAGGTCAGGCCTTTCAGGGTCATAGCGGTACTGTTCGTAACCACCCGTGATTACGGTCCGGTTATCGAGTACATTGCTGAGGTTGGCGCTCAGTGTAAGGTAGAGGTCATCTATCCTCCATGATTTGCCGACGAAGATATCTACCAGGAATCCGGCGTCGGCCTTCTGCTGGTAGTCCCAGTAGGGATAGTATCCGGTGTCGTCTTTTGTGCGTGTGACAGGATTGAAGTCAAGGTATATGTTGTCATAGTAGCTGCCGGTGATGCCCGCCCACCAGAACCTTGATGAGTTGTATTCGACACCCAGTGCCAGGGCAGTCTGGGGTGTTCCGCTCTGCCTGAAGTACTGTATCCATACCTCCTCGTTGCTGAGTACCTGGCTGTTGTTGTCCTGTGTTATGGTGATGTCCGGATTGCTGATCCAGAGGTACTGTCCCAGCGATGCCACGGCGTTGAGGGTCAGCTCAGAGGTGATGCCTATCTCTGCACCGGCCTCGATGCCGTAGTTCTCCTTATCAATGCCTGTCATGGCATAGTTGACAAGGGTCCTCCACTCGTCGTGGTAGAAGCTTGTCACCTCGGTCTGGTTCATGAAGCGGG
>CAZFIF010000226.1:0-3406 GCA_964519065.1 uncultured Rikenella sp. | reverse complement strand
GTCCTGCCGAGAGGCTTACGAAGAGGTATGAGCTGAAGCCGTAGGCTATGGCGCCAGCCATGGCCAGCCAGGGGTTGACCCTGAAGAAGAGAAGCATGATGTAGAACCCGAGCATCGACAGAAAGAGTGCTGCAACAGGTGTATTGTATATCTTCAGGAAGTTATCGAGGTGCTTGAAAAGGTTTCCCGGATATTTGGCAGATATCATATAGGCAGGCATCCCTCCGAACATCGAGTTGGTCCATAACGGTTCACCCCCGTGTTCTTCACGGTAGTCGCTGATCTCCTTTGAGGAGCCAAGATAGACTTTGGTGTCATGGGCATCAAGCTTCCTGCCTTCAAGCACAGGATAGAAATATGCGAAGGAGACGACCGTGAACAGAAGCACGGCAATGATATGCGGCAGGGATGATTTTAGTGCACTTGATTTCATGGAGAGATCATTTTGGGAAAATCCGGTATTAAATATCACCCGACAAAAATACACCAACTGAGGTTTAAATCAAATGAGTATATTATTATACATTTGCCGGAGCAAGAGAGTAAGATGGGAATTGTTCGGAATCAGACGCTCCGCGGCACAGCATGGTCATATCTTGGAGCCCTCCTCGGGTTTGTGAATATTATCCTTCTCTCGCCGAAAGTCTTTAGCACGGGTGAGATAGGTGTTGTACAGCTGCTGATGTCACTGGCCACCGTGCTGGCACAGTTTTCCAGTCTCGGATTCACAAACGTCATCAACAGGCTCTTCCCCTGGTTCAGGGACAGCCGTGAAAAGCACAACGGGTTCCTCGGGCTGGCGATGATCATAACCCTTGCCGGGTTCATCCTCGCACTGATTTTTCTGAAGTTTTATTCTCCGTACTTCGAGAGGGTAAACATGGAGCGCTCGCCGCTGATAGCCGAATACTCTTTTTATCTGCCGGCCTTGCTGCTGATCACGCTTCTCTTCAATCTGCTCGACAATTACAACAAGGTTTTGTATGATGCCGTACTGGGGACCTTCCTGAAGGAGTTCCTGTTCAGGGTGCTGAACTTTGGACTTATCTGTCTCTTCTGGTTCGGGATCATCGACTTTTCAGGCTATCTGTTCGGGTATGTTGTCTCCCAGGGGGTGCCGCTCATCATAATTTTCATCAGCCTGCTGGTGAGGGGGGAGATATCGCTGAAGTTCAAACCGGGATTTATCACTCCAAAATTCAGGAAGGAGATTTTCTTTCTTTCACTGTTCGGTATTCTCACTGGTTTCAGCTCCATCATCCTCACCACGCTCGACAAGGTGTTCATCAACAGGTACCTGGGAGAGAATGAGGTAGGGATCTATGCTATTGCGACCTATTTTGCGGTGATGATAGCCCTCCCCGGCAGGTCGGTGGCAAAGATCTCCATCCCTTTCCTGGCAGAGTCGTGGAAGAATGATGACCTGGATACCATTTACGATCTCTACAAAAGGAGCAGCATCAACCAGTATGCAATCGGGCTGCTGATCTTCACGGGGCTGGTTGTCAACCTCGATAACATATTTCGTCTCCTTCCGGAGGCTTACGGCAACAGCGGAGGTGTGATAATCATGGTCGGCCTAGGGTACCTCATCAGCATCATTGCAGGCATCAACGGCATCATTCTGAGCACCTCAAAGCTATACCGGTATCAAACCTGGCTGATGTTCATTCTTGTGGCCCTTTTCGTTGGCACCAGCATGATTTTAATACCATTGTACGGCATCAACGGAGCTGCCCTGGCCACAATGATCTCCAACATTGTTTACAATATGCTCGGTGTTGTGGTTGCAGGCAGGAAATTTGGCATCTGGCCTTTCAGCTCAAGTCATCTGAAGATGACCTTTTTGGCGGTTGCCGCTGCCCTTGCAGGGTTTGTTTTACCGCAGATGTCGCTCGTGGCTGACATACTGCTGAGGAGCCTGCTGGTAACTGTTGTTTATACCGCGGGTCTTTATTACTGGCGTCTCTCTGATGACGTAAACAACCTCATTGACCTGTTCGCCGGGAGGTTCAGGAGATGATCACAGAATATCGCCCAGCATCTCACCAAGCTTTGAAGAGAGTGCCCGTCGTGAGTATTCAAGGTGATGACCGCTTCGTTTAACCGGCTTACCCTCAGCCACTCTCAGAATGAAATTCTTAATACCCGGGGCGTCATTGTAGGCAAATATGCCCTGGTAGCCGCATTTCACCAGGAGCTGAGCCGCATCGCCATCCTTCGGCCCCAGTAGCAGTATTGGTTTTTCGGTAGCCAGGTACTCAAATATCTTTCCGGTAAGGATTGACCTGTTTGATGCATGGTCAGGGATTATCAGCAGTAGCATGCTTGATTCCATCATATGCTTTATAGCCACCGGATGTTCGCGGTATGGAATGAATTCCGTGCCCGTTTCGCCTGCCGGGAAAAGGGCCCGGACCGGTTCAGATACCGTACCGACAAACCTGAGGTTCACCGGCTGGCCGCCGGCACGCAGCTCCCGTATGGCATCGAGAAACCCGCCTACCGGGTATGACGGAGAAAGCGTCCCGACATAGGTTATCGTAAAGGTGTCGGGCAGCGTCGGTATGATACCCTCGAAATCCTCCTCATCAAACCCGTTTGGGAGCACGTGTGTCTTTTCGGCTATGTTTTCTCCCTTTTCTGCGAGCAGGGATGCCAGTGTGTGGCCAACAGTAATGATGCTGTCGGCTTTTGAGAGCACATTTTTCTCCATGCGGCTGTCAATTATTCTTGCCGGCAGGGAGGGTTTGAACAGGTCATAGTAATATATATCCGTCCAGGGATCGCGCATGTCAGCCACCCATTTGATCTTCGGGAAGCGGCGTTTAAGCCGGAGGCCGATAAGCTGTGTTGAGTGCGGAGGGCTTGTTGTGATCACGTGGGTGATGTTCTGGCTCTGAATCAGCTCGCAGGCCTTGCGGAATGCATATCGGTTCCATCCCCTGCGTGGGTCAGGGATAAAGAAATTACCGCGGACAAAACGGCTGAGCCTGCTTTTCCTGTCATTATCAGCACCTGAGGCAAACCCTGAATGGGGTATCTTCGCCTGGTCCTTGCTGTATAGAGCGAAGTAATTTACTGCCTTTGTCCTGTATACTTCAACATCAAGGGGTATTTCGCCATACAGCGACTCATCCCTGTAGGGGTAGGCGGCATATTCAGGGTCGACGGTAAGAATGACGGGTATCCAGCCGGATGACGGCAGGTATTTGGCAAACTTGAGCCACCGCTGCACCCCTGCGCCTCCGCTGGGAGGCCAGTAGTAGGTTATGATCAGAACCTTTCCCGGCCGCGATCTCATGTTACAGTTTCTTGAGTTGCTCCTGCAGGCTTACCTTGTCGGCAATTATATTTTTCAGATCAGTGATGGCTACCCGTTCCTGAAGCATCGTATCGCGGTATC
>CAZFIF010000225.1:0-3415 GCA_964519065.1 uncultured Rikenella sp. | reverse complement strand
GATTTGCGATTTGCGATTTGCGATTTGCGACGCGACACATGTATCGGGAGTATACGGTCGGCCCTCTATTGCCTATTAACTATTGCCTGAAAAAACAAATGCCACACCCCTGACAGGATATGGCATTGATGTTTTTGGTGGAATAAGGTCAGAACGGCAGGTCGTCGAGCTCAGGATCGGGTGGGGGGGCATCCTCCAGTCCGGGAAGGGGGGCGGCCTGCTCTCCGCCCTCAGCAATGGCGACACCGCGGGCGACGCCAAGAGCGTTGAGGTTGGTGATGTAATTCACCATCCCGTTCTTTTCCCAGCGGTTACCTTTGAGGTTGAAGGTAACGGTTACCTCCTGCCTCAGCCATGACTCATCGATGAGGTCACACCTCTCCTGCGTCAGCTGAAACTTGATGAAGTCAACGAATGCCTGTCCGCTGCTGCTATCCTTGTGTTCGATCACGAACTCGCGCTTGCGGAAGCGTTCACTGACCCTGTTGACAGGGTAAACCTCGGCAACCTTGCCTGTGATCTGGTATTCCATTGTGGTTTTATTCCTTCACAATCTCGAGCAGCTCAACCTCAAAGAGGAGTGTTGAGTAGGGAGGGATGGGGCCGGTGCCCTGTTCGCCGTAACCCAGCTCATAGGGAATGTAGAACTTGAATTTGGATCCGACGGGCATCAGCTGGATACCTTCCTGCCATCCGGTGATAACCTGGTTCACACCGAACTGTGCGGGTTCCCCACGGTCGACTGAGGAGTCAAATTTCGTGCTGTCGATGAGCATGCCTGTGTAGTGGACCTTAACCACATCCTGAGGACCCGGTTTGTCGCCGGTACCCATGGTGATGACCTCATACTGCAGTCCGCTGCTTGTCTCCTGGACGCCTTCACGTTTTTTATTCTCTGCAAGGAATTTTTCACCTTCGTCTATGTTCTTTCCGTACGCTTTTTTCATCTGATCTGCCTGTCTTTTCTGCATATAGGTCATAACATAACCCTGTGCACTTTGTTCATCAAGTGTATTCTTTTCATTCTCTGCATCGATCATTCCCTTGGCAAACATGACAGGATCAATTACAAGGCTGTCGCTCATGAAATAGAAATAATTGGCAATGCCTATGGCATATGCAAGAGAGTCTTCTGCACTCTTCAGCTTTGTGCCGGTGATGCCTGACCTTGTATTGCACGAAGATGCAAGCATGGCTGCTGCCACGGCGAGGATTACTAAACCTTTGATTTTCATTGTATCTGTTTTTATTAAAATTTTGGCAAAGATAATATTTTGGTCGTCAACTTGATGTTATTCTTCTTCTTTTATAACCTCAAGAAGTTCAACTTCGAATATCAGCGTCTCAAACGGTTTGATGATGTTACCTGCTCCTCTCTCCCCATAGGCCAGGTCATAGGGAATATAGAGCATCATTTTAGAGCCCTCCTGCATCAGCTGGAGTCCTTCAACCCATCCTTTTATGACGTTGCTGACCCTGAACTGAGCAGGTTCACCGCGGTCGTGCGATGAGTCGAACTTAGTTCCGTTGACAGTGGTGCCCGTATAATGCACCCTGACAACATCATCAGGACCGGGTGTCGCGCCCGTCCCCTGGGTGAGCACCATATACTGCAGTCCGCTGGGCAGTACTACCACGCCCTCTTTTTTGCCATTCTCTTCGAGAAATGCTTTGGCCTCCCGGATCTGGACATCGTATTCAGCCGTCAGCCGTTCTCTCTCACGCCTCTGCATATAGCTAACTATAAAGGCACTGGCGGTGGTGTCATTCATGAAAGCCTTCTCTTTTTCGGCATCTTTCATTCCTTTGGAAAACAATTTTGTGCTGATGTCAATGCTGTCAGCCACATAGTATTTATAATTGGCAACACCGAGAGCATAGGAGAGCGAGTCATCAGAGCTGGACAGTTTTGATTTCTGCGCCACCGCGGTGAATGTTGTCACGGCACAGAGAGCCATTACGGAAAAGATTTTCAGGTTTCTCATCATTTTTTTCGGGTAATAAATCACGCAAACATACACAAAAACAGCTGATTTTTTCACCGGCGGACAAAATTCAGGCACAGCTGCCTGTGACAAAAAGGCCAGATATTTAAATCATAACATCACCGCCCTTGTGAATACCCTTTTTCCTGGAGGGCCGGGAAGCAGGGTCACCTCCATCCCCAGTGTCCGCAGCATCCTTTTCAGGCTTCCCTTTGCCGAGTATGTGACAAAAACCGACCCGGCATGCATCACGGCAGTTATCTTTCGCATCACCTCCACGCTCCACATCTCCGGCTGCTTATCAGGACCGAAGGCATCGAAGAAGACAAGGTCGAAGAGACCTTCGGGCCGGTCTGTGGTCAGGTCGGCGACTATTTTGTGCAGTGTGAACCATTCGGTAATTGAGGCCGGGGTATCCCAGGGTGCTTCATGAATTGCCCTGAAGAGCTCCATGCTGCCCTCCCCTGCAACTGTTCCGTAGTTGAGCTTTGAGACTGATGAATCATCAAGCGGGTACTTTTCCAGGGAGGAGTAGTGCACTTTCTTTCTGTGCTCGGAAGCATATAGTGCCGTCAGAAGCGCATTCAGTCCTGTTCCGAATCCGACTTCCAGAATGGTAACACTGTCACTCCGGATGTGCGCCAGGCCTGCATTGATAAATATATGATTCGATTCGGTGATGGCGCCATAATGGGAGTGATAATGCTCATCCAGTTCAGGAAGGTAGAGGGTGTGGGACCCGTCTCCGGTCAGTCTGAGCTCAGGGTTTATGGTTACAGGTTTTTCCCTCATTGGCATTAAATGAAGAGGGCATGAACCGCCCGTGGCAACTACTTTCCCGAGTGCCAGTTCGATTCATACCATGTGCGTACGTCTGTAGCTATCATGCCAGCCCTGCGGGCGGCTTCGATACCCAGGTCACCATCCTCGAATACCTCACATTCTGACGGATCGACCTTCATCAGCTCGGCACACCGGAGGAATGTTTCGGGATGAGGCTTGTGGTTTTTCACATCATTGGCGGTGACAATGATGTCAAAGTACTCTCTTATGCCTATTATCTCGAGCGTCTTCTCCACTGCCTCGCGGTGTCCTCCTGTGCCTACTGCGATTGGCATTTTCCCGTGGTATTTCTGCACGAGGGCGGTGACAGGCTCAATGGGTGTCACCTTATGCTGGATGGTGAAAAACTCTTCCAGCTTGACCTGCATGATCTCTTCGGGTGATACTCTGCCGGTCATACCGTTCTGTTCGATGATATCCTCGGCTATCTTCCAGCCGGGAGCGCCGGTATGTGCCTGCAGGAATGCCGTGTCCATATGAATGCCAAAGTGCAGGCAGGCCTTCTGCCACGCCTGGTAGTGCCATGGCATGGTGTTGGCAAGGGTGCCGTCGAGATCGAAGATGAGTCCTTTGACTCCGGGGGTGAT
>CAZFIF010000224.1:0-3423 GCA_964519065.1 uncultured Rikenella sp. | reverse complement strand
AACTTGCCGCCGGGAGTGAAAGTGTTGAATGAAACCTTGAACGATTTCTTCTGTGAATTACGGGAGGTGTTGCCCCGCAGACGGAACCCCACCGGGTCAACCGTCTCGCGCACAGTGCCGTTGTCAAAGACGAAAGCGGCATGAAACTCCCTGTCACTTTCGGGGTTGGCGTAGATCCATGCCAGGGTGTCTGGGTTTACGGTTATGTCTATACGCGGAACAACGGTGTCAACGAAAAGCTCTCCCCTCTCAGGGTGAAGTGGCTGCCCTGTGGTATTTCCGGCGAGAAGAATAAAAGCCGGTATGAGATACAGGATCCTTTTCATCACACAATAATACTCAAATTAATACCTTTATGCTCCGAATTTAAGTGCTGCAGATCATGAAAACTACCCCGCTCAGGTTCACCGATGGTGTTGTAACAATACGAAAGTTCAGGCGTAACGACAAATTCGCCATGGCGGAGATTGCCAACAATGAAAAGGTGGCAATGAATCTCAGGGATGCATTTCCCTCTCCATATTCTGTCGAAGACGCTCAGAAATTCATCTCAATGTGTCTCAGGCAGAAGCCTTACCAGGTATTTGCCATCGAATTCGAAGGGGAGTATGTCGGAAACATCGGGCTGCACCAGCAGGGCGATGTTTACCGCAAGACAGCCGAACTGGGTTACTTCATCGGGGAACCCTGGTGGGGCAGGGGTATTACCACCCGGGCAGTGAAACTTATCTGCGAATACGGCTTCCGCGAGCTTGAAGTCATAAAAATCTTCTCGGGAGTATTCTCTTTCAACACCGCTTCACAGAGGGTGCTTGAGAAGTGCGGGTTCGAGAGGGAGGCAGTGCTCAGGAACGCCGTCATCAAGAAGGGACAGATCTGTGATGAGATAAGGTATGCCAGGCACTTTACGCCTGATGATAAATCTAAAGCCGGGGGTGGTGAAGCCATAGCCTCGGGTGGCGGAGCCGAGACCGGGGGTGAAGATGAAAAGGCCGGAGTCAGGGTCGGTGGTGTAACAGCCGGGGACGGAAAAGACAGAGGGAGCAAGACCGGCAAAAAGCAGTGGTATGAGGAACTCTTTGAGAACTACGGGAAGAAATATGACTCTGAAACCTTCACTGCCGGGACCACCGGTGAGTGCGACTTCCTTGAGAAGGAGTTCGGCTATGATAAATCGCTCAGGATCCTCGATGTCGGTTGCGGCACCGGCCGTCATGCTATAGAGCTGACAAAGAGAGGGTACAATGTAACTGGCATCGACCTGTCGAAGTCACAGCTGAAGCGTGCCACAGAGAAGGCCGCTGCAGAGGGACTCAGTATCACATTCATTCAGCACGATGCCAGAAACCTTCCCTTCAACGGCGAGTTTGACGTTGCCATAATGCTCTGTGAGGGAGGCTTCCCCCTGATGGAGACCGATGAAATGAATTTTGACATCCTGCGCAGCGTGGCCAGGTCTCTCAGAAAGCCTGGAAAATTTATGTTTACCACACTTAACGGACTCTTCCCGCTCTATCATTCCGTTGAACAGTTCTGCGATGAAACATCGGGCGAAGGTAACGCCACTTATCGCAGCAACACCTTTGACCTGATGACCTTTCGTGACCACAACATCACGGAGTTTGAGGATGACGACGGAAATAAAAAGAACCTCAACTCCAATGAGCGTTATTATGTGCCAAGTGAGATCACATGGATGTTGAAGTCGCTCGGATTCAAAGCTGTTGATATCTTCGGTGCGAAGCTCGGGGCCTTCTCAAGGGGTGACAAACTGACTACCGAAGATTTCGAGATGCTCGTGATAGCATCCGATAATGGATAATTGACTATAGCCTGTCCAGAGCTTTTTTCAGATGTTCCCCAACCCGGGTGGCCACCTCAGTCACAACATCGTTTTGTACGGCCATCATTGAGTCCGTGGGATTGACTGCAGCAATCTCGACGAGATTCTCCCCCTGTTCAATGACCAGGACATTGCATGGAAGCATTACCCCTATCTTATCTTCAGCCTGCAGGGCTTTATAGGAGAAAGCCGGGTTGCATGCACCGAGGATGCGGTATCTCTTGAAGTCAACCCCCACTTTGGCCTTTATCTTCTCATGCATGTCAATTTCCGATACAATACCAAATCCCTCGGCTGAAAGTGCTGCGGTTACCTTTTCAACTGCATCATCGAATGATGTCTTGAGTGTTCTGGAGAGGTAGTATGCCATTTTTTTATCAGGTTTTATTTATAATTTCGGTTATTCAAAATATTAACAAGGCTAAGGCAGATTGGTTCGCGGAAAGTAATTCCTTATGGTCAGTTCCGCTTCTTATTAAGATTTTACCGGTAATTTAGCAGCCACTTTTCGGCCCACGTACAAGGCCGAAAATATAACTGCTGGAAAATTTCAGAATGTCTGACAATGTAAAGAGTATTTCTGCAGGAGAGGGCAGGTTTTTCTGTTCTCTTCACAGGCGCAACCCTTGTTTTGTCTCAACAAAAAAATCACATGCCATGAAGATCGTTCATAAAAGTCTTTTAATCGGGTTTGCTTGCCTGGTTTTTACTGCATGCTCAAACAAACAGTACTCCGGGGATTTCCCTGTAAAATTCAATGCTGATTTTAAGGAGGAGATGGCCGGCCTGCACGTCTCAAATGCCTCATATGCTGTCTTCAGCCAAGACACCATAATAGTGAAGGACAGCTACAGCGCGACAGGCGCCGGAACCGACAGCGATTCACCGTTCCTGATAGGGTCAGTAACCAAGGTTTTTACTGCGGTGTCATTAATGCAGCTGTATGAGGAGGGAAAAGTTGACCTGGATAAGCCTGTTAAAGAGTATGTTCATGATTTTAATATCCGGCAGCGCTTCCCGGAATCTGCGCCAGTAACCCTGCGTGCTGTTCTGACACATCATGCGGGAATACCTTCCGACATCTTTCTGGATAAGTTCAACAAAACACCGGAGGACTTCAATACTGTTCTTGATTACCTCAACACCCAGTACACCTGCTACCCGGCAGGAAAGATACGGGCATATTCCAATCTCGGCTATGCATTGCTGGGAATAGTTATCGAACGTGTCAGCGGAATGAAATACGAGGAATACATTGCCCGGAACATTTTTGAGCCGCTGGGAATGAATTCGTCCGGTTTTTACTTCGATTATGACTCACAAAGGCAACTTTCATCGGCTTTTGATGATAAAGGAAACCCCAAAACAGAACTTCCCATTTATGATAAACCTGCCGGAGCCATCTATTCTACGGTAAACGACATGATCAGGTTCGGACGGTCATTTATTGACGGTAAGGAGGTCCTCCTGAAAAATAATACACTGGAACAGATGTATGAACTGCAAAACCATGACAATCTCCTGGATCTTGATCACAGGTCAGCCATCTGTTTCAGCTATAAGAACAAAGCTTATGAACT
>CAZFIF010000223.1:0-3436 GCA_964519065.1 uncultured Rikenella sp. | reverse complement strand
GCCCCATTGATGCGGCTCTTACCGCTGTCAAACACCTGATCCATGAGAATGTACATCTTGAGGAGTTCCTGATACAGGCAATCACAAGGGGTAGCGATGACATCGGCAAGGTGCATATCCAGGTTGAGCATGAGGGAAAGATCTTTTACGGTTTCTCAGCAAACACGGATATTATTACAGCTTCGGTTGAGGCATTCATTGATGCTGTTTCAAGGATTGACAATGGAACCACGGACACTGTTTGATAAGATCTGGGATGCACATGTTGTGAGATCCGTTGATGAGGGTCCTGATGTGCTCTATATTGACCGGCACTATATCCATGAGGTCACCAGCCCCCAGGCATTTCTGGGACTGCGGCAACGGGGCATCGGGGTCTTCAGGCCTGAAAAGACAACAGCGGTGGCAGACCACAACATACCCACCACAGATCAGCATCTTCCTATAAGGGATGCCGTCTCACGGGCCCAGGTGGAAGCCCTGGCAGAAAACTGCAGGGCGGCAGGCATCGAGTACTTCGGCATAGGTCATCACAATAACGGTATTGTCCATGTCACAGGCCCTGAACTGGGAAAAACTCTTCCGGGGATGACAATAGTATGCGGCGACAGTCACACATCAACCCACGGAGCCTTCGGTGCCATAGCATTCGGCATTGGCACCAGCGAGGTGGAGATGGTGCTGGCGTCACAGTGCATTCTTCAGACCAGGCCTGCAAGGATGAGGATAACCGTCAGCGGAGCACTCCGTAAAGGAGTGACCAGCAAGGATCTTATACTCTATATCATCTCAGCCATATCCACCGGTGGAGCAACGGGATATTTCGTGGAATATGCCGGTGAGGCCATCTCCCGCATGAGCATGGAAGCCAGAATGACTGTGTGCAATATGAGCATCGAGATGGGTGCGCGCGGCGGCCTGATTGCTCCTGACGAGGTCACCCTTGGCTACCTGTCTGAAATCCCCTCATTCAACAGTGATCCCGATGCCATGCGACAGCTTGAAAAATGGGGTTCGCTTCGCAGTGACCCGGGAGCGCTCTTTGACAAAGAGCTTGAGTTTGATGCCTCATCGGTACCGCCAATGATAACCTGGGGAACCAACCCGGGAATGGGTATGGCTGTCGATGGAAAAATCCCCGAAGAAAACCAACCAGGACCTGGCGGCAACGACTCCTTTATGAAGGCACTTGATTACATGGACTTCAAACCGGGAATGAAGCTCCTGGGCCACCACGTGGACTATGTCTTCCTGGGTAGTTGCACCAACGGCCGCATAGAAGATCTTAGGGCTTTTGCCTCTGTGGTGGAGGGAAGGCAAAAAGCCCCGGGGGTAACGGTACTTATAGTGCCCGGATCACAGCAGGTTGCACGGCAGGCAGAAAAGGAAGGGCTGACAGAAATATTTAAAAAAGCAGGTTTTGCCATGAGACAACCCGGGTGCTCCTCCTGCCTGGCGATGAATGATGATAAGATACCAGCCGGCAAATATGCACTGTCCACTTCTAACCGTAACTTCGAAGGCAGACAGGGACCCGGCGCAAGGACCATCCTCGCCGGACCACTCACAGCAGCCGCGGCAGCAGTGACAGGAAGGATAACAGACCCCAGGGAACTGATGCGGGTTTGTGATTGATAAATGGCGACAGGCAATGAAACTTACATGAGCAGTAACCCGCAAAGGAAAATCATTATTTTACTATATGTAAGTTCCATTAGACCAATAGAATAACAATTACGAGATCTGATGAAAAGAAGAAAATTTACCATACTGGAGTCTACATGTGTCCCCATGCCGCAGGCTAATATAGACACCGATCAGATTATCCCGGCGCGGTTCCTCTCCTCTACCACCCGGGAGGGGTTCGGTAAGAACCTGTTCCGCGACTGGAGATATGACGCTAATGGCGAGATCAGAAAAGAGTTCATCCTCAACAGCCAGGAGTACAAGGGCACTATCCTGGTGACAGGCAGTAATTTCGGATGCGGATCAAGTCGGGAACATGCAGTATGGGCTATCGCAGACTACGGTTTCAGGGCTGTTGTGTCTGACTCCTTCGCGGATATTTTCAGCAACAATGCCCTTAATAACGGCCTCCTGACCGTGGAGATACCTGCAGAGACAGTGGCAAGGCTTACCGGGATGATAAGCAGTAACCCGCAGACGAAAGTGAAAATAGACCTTGAAAATCAGGTGCTTTCATCTGAAGAGGCTGCCATTTCCGTCTGTTTCCCGATAAATGCCTTTAAGAAGGAGTGCATGCTAAATGGACTGGACAACATAGACTATCTGATCGGCATGAGGGATGAGATAACGGCATTTGAAACAAGGAGGTCGACGTGAAGATTGAGATACTTGATACAACACTCAGGGATGGCGAACAGACACAGGGCGTATCATATTCACCGCTCGAGAAACTGCATATTGCTACCCTGCTCCTCAGGGACCTGAAGGTTGACCGCATTGAGGTGGCCTCAGCGCGTGTCTCTGCCGGAGAACAGGAGGCCCTGCGGCTGATAACACGATGGGCCGCACAGAATGATATGCTTGACAAAATTGAGGTACTTGGATTCGTTGACGGTGACACCTCGCTCAACTGGATAAGAGATGCCGGAGGGATGGTTGTCAACCTGCTCTGCAAGGGGTCATTGCGCCATCTTGAAAAACAACTGAGGAAGACCCCGGGAGAGCATCTTGACGATATCAGGAAGATCGTAAGAGCGGCAAACGAAAACGGTATGCAGGTCAATATCTACCTCGAAGACTGGTCAAACGGTATGATCAGTTCGGAGGAATATGTGTTTTTCATGGTCGACGCACTCAGTAATGAAAAGATAAGACGGTTTATGCTTCCCGATACCCTTGGTATCCTGAACCCTGACCAGACCAGCCAGTTCTGCAGGCAGATGACCGCAAGACACCCCTCGCTACACTTTGATTTTCATGCTCATAATGACTATGACCTGGCGGTGGCGAACGTTTACTCGGCTGTCACCGCGGGCATCAGCGGAGTGCACACCACTGTCAACGGACTAGGGGAGAGAGCCGGCAACGCTCCGCTCTCAAGTGTGATCTCATTGCTCAATGACCACCTCGGGGATGCGACAGGTGTAAATGAGTACGAAATCACAAGAGTCAGCCGTATCGTGGAGACATTCAGCGGCATCAGGATACCTGTCAACAAACCTGTCATAGGGGCAAATGTATTTACACAGACATCCGGCATTCACGCTGACGGAGACAATAAGGATAACCTCTACTGCAGCAACCTGCGGCCGGAACGGTTCGGCAGAAAAAGAACCTACGCTCTCGGCAAACAATCAGGTAAGGCTACAATAAGAAAAAACCTGGAGGAGTACGGGCTGGAACTGAGCCAGGAGTCACTGGCCAGGGTGACTGAAAGGGTCATTGAGCTGGGCGACAAGAAGGAGACGGT
>CAZFIF010000222.1:0-3457 GCA_964519065.1 uncultured Rikenella sp. | reverse complement strand
GTCAAGTGCCGGGATGCAGTCCACAGTCTACACTCTTCATTCACGACTGCTGACTGCCGACTGCTGACTGCCGACTGCCGACTTCAGACTTCAGACTGCTGACTGCTGACTTCTGACTGCTGACTGCCGACTGCTGACTGCCGACTTCAGACTGCTGACTGCTGACTGCCGACTGCCGACTTCAGAAAGGATATCCTATCCCGATGACTATCGAGACATCGTCCCTGGCGCTGAACGGCCTGGTCACCGGTATCCATTTTGATCCATCGCTGTATTGGGGGTCACGCAGTTTAAGGCCGAGGTCCGTTCTCAGCAGAAGGAACTTGAAGTCAAACCTCAGCCCGAAACCTGTTCCCACGGCTATCTCGTCGGTGAAGGTACTGAGCCTGAACTGGCTGCCGGGTCTGTCAGCATCCTGCCTGACAGTCCAGATATTACCCGCATCAAGAAAGAGGGCCCCCTCGAGTATCCAGAAGAGCTTGAACCGGTATTCGGCGTTGGCCACCAGCTTCATGTCAGCTGTCTGGTTAATGAACGGACTCTCGGTTATCACGTATGATCCCGGACCCAGTGCCCTGACCACCCAGGCCCTGATATCATTGGCGCCGCCGCCAAAATACTGCTCTTCGAAAGGCATCACTTCAGAGTTTCCGTACGGCCATCCCACGCCGGCAAAAAACCTGCAGACAAAGCTGCTCTGTTCGTTGATCCTGAAATGGTAACTGGCATCGGCCTCCCCCTTAAGGAACTGTGCAAAAGGCTGACGGAAGAGGTGGTATGTGCCATCCTCCTGCTGACCTGCACCCACGGCCTTGTACCCAAGGTTAAGCAGGTTGCCTGCAGCATCCAGGCCCAGCCTTATGTTCCAGTAATCCCTCGATTTCTTTATTATCTGGTTGTTGAACACAAAGTCGAATCTCCCGCCCATGATTGTTACATCACGGTAGGAGTATGCCAGGTATGACATCTCATCAATGACAGCCTGAAACTCAGGATCCACATAGTGGAGCTTGACAACATTGAATGAGAGGGGATTCAGGTTGAACCTGGTAAACTTGTTGCCGCTCCAGTTATAACCCAGTGAGATGTTGGCAACAGAACGTGCATATATCGGCAGTTTCTGATAGTTAAAGCCCGCCTGGATAACCGTCCCGGGGTCGTGCTTCCTGATAAAGTTCTCTCCTCCCTGGAACGGGCTAAGGAACTTGGGAAGCCTGAGGCTGGCCTCGATGCCATACTGCTCGGTATTCTTGAACCCTTTGACATTTTCGGTGAGGGTCTCATAGGCTCCCTTAAGCTTCATGCTGAACAGCTCGGCACCGCGGAAGAGGCTCTTATTCTGATATACCAGGTTCACTGCCCCTCCCAGGTTGCCCCCGGAGTGAGTGCCCTCGAGCTCTATGCTGAACGACTGCCTCTGCATGGGGGTTAGCTGGATGACACAGTCGAGCAGGCCTTCATCGCGCCTCTCCCAGGTCAGGCTTCCGGCATCACTGTATGTGATGTTCACCAGCCTGTGGTTCTTCAGATCGGAAAGGTGTGCCTCGGTCTGCTCGGCATTGGTAACGCTGAAGAGGGTGCCGGGCAACACGTACATCGACTGCGTTATAACCTCATGTTTGACCATAGTCCTTCCCGGCGGCTCAATGAAATAGATACCCCTGTAGAAAGTCGTGTCAAAGGACATCGCATATCGCTCTCCTTCCGTGAGTGCAAGCCGAGGGTCAAAGGAAGGATAGACGTACACATCCCGCACACGGTACATCCTGTGGTTGGCATAGGTGGGACGTCCACGGCTGTCGGTCGTCGACCGGGGAGTAACAACATAGTTTACTATAACCTGGTGGTTCATCAATGCACTGTCGATCCTGAAATAGATATTCTCCGTCGAGAATGTATAGAAGCCGATGTTCCTCACAAAACGCTCAAGCCTCTTCCTCTCCTTCTGCAGCAGGTCAACGTCATATATCATTCCCCTCTCAATAAGGCAGTTGACTGTATCCATCAGGACCAGGCTGCGGAGCAGCGTATCCTGGATGTCGTATTTTATGTCCCTGATGGTATACGGAAGGCCGGGCTCAATCATATAGATTACCTCCGCCTCCTTTCCCTTCGATCTTATGCTGTCAGCCACCCCGGCATTGAAGAAACCCTTCGTCTTTAAATAGCTTTCCAGCTGTCCTGCCGACCTCTCTGCCGCACCGGCGTCGAAGATCACCGGCTCCTCGCCTATACGCCTCAGCCAGCCGTGAGGCCATCTCTCTTTTTCTATATCGGAGAGGTTATAGAGCCCGAGGTAAAACCTTACCCCGAAAATCTTCTTGTTGGGTTGCTGTCTGATGTATGGTTTCAGGGCACTTTTATCTACCGTGGCAGGCAGTGGCATCTCTTCCCCCTTTACCTGCAGCTCACTGCGTCTCAGAAGCATCTCGCCGCCCGGAACATATTTGGTGGGATTACACGAGGCAGCTGTTAAAATTACCCCCACCAGCAAAAGGAGTTTGGGCAGTGTAATTTCTATATTTGTCCTCTGATGATCCACCTTCACGGAAAGAATAGCGAAAGCAAATATACCATTATAAACATTATCTTCAATTACTGAACAATGCCAGCGACAATCACCAAAAAAGATGTAAAGATGATACTCTCGCTTCAGAAGAGGAAGGTCAGGGAGGAGAATGCCATGTTTGTCATCGAAGGGGACAAGCTGGTCCGTGAGTACATCATGGCAGGCAACAGGGTGACACTTCTTGCCGGCAAGCCTGAATGGATCAACGGGGAGCCGGAAGCTGTGACTGCCGGCGCCGACGAGATCGTGACTGTCAGTTACGATGAGCTCAGGCGCATCAGCTCGCTCAGGACACCTCACAACGTGCTGGCTGTAGCCCCGATGAGCGTACGCCACTGGTCCGATGACCTGATAGCGGGAAAGCTGACGCTGGCCCTGGAGTGTGTTCAGGACCCGGGCAACCTGGGAACCATCATTCGCATTGCTGCCTGGTTCGGCATCGGAAACATCGTCTGTTCACCTGACAGTGTTGATTTTTACAATCCCAAGGTCATCCAGGCCACCATGGGTGCCTTTATGCATGTCACTGTATGGTACCGTCCGCTTCAGGAACTGCTGGAGAAGGCGGTGAGCGACGGCATCACGGTATACGGTGCCACCACCGGCGGCAGCAATATCTATGACAGTACTCTTGGCAGGGAGGGTGTCATCCTCCTCGGCAATGAGTCCAAAGGCATCTCAGAGACGCTGCTGGAGCATGTCACAGAACAGATTGCCATTCCCGGGCCCGGCAGTCCAATGGCAGGACTGGAGTCGCTGAACGTAAGTATGGCCGCCGCCATCATCTGCTCGGAATTTGCCAGGAGAAAATAGGAGATTTGTGATTTGCGATTTGCGATGTGCGATGTGCGATTTGCGATGTGCGATTTGCGATGTGCGATTTGCGAT
>CAZFIF010000221.1:0-3510 GCA_964519065.1 uncultured Rikenella sp. | reverse complement strand
TGCGCGTGGGTTACCTGTGTCAGGGCATCAGCTTATCCGGCTCATCGGAGAAGATGAAGACACCCTGCTTCCCTGCTGAGGTTTTATAGCCCCTGTACATCCCTTCGGTGTTGAAGGGCATGCTGACATTTCCTTTGCTGTCGACGGAGACCACTCCTCCTGTCCCTCCTGCCTTCACCAGTTTCTTTTTTATCACCTCTCTTGCCGCCTCGTCGAGGGAGATCTCCCTGTATTCCATCAGTGCAGAGATATCGTGGGCCACGGTATAGCGTATGAAGAACTCACCGTGGCCTGTGGCTGACACGGCGCAGGTGTTGTTGTTGGCATAGGTGCCTGCACCGATTACCGGGGCATCGCCCACGCGGTTATAGCGCTTATTGGTCATACCCCCGGTGGATGTTCCTGCGGCCAGGTCGCCGTTCATGTCGAGGGCCACGCATCCCACTGTGCCATGCTTGTCGTCTTTGAGTGACCGCTGGAGCTCATTATAGCGCCTCTCATCACGAAAGTAAGAGGGGTCAACAATATCGAGTCCCTTTTCTGCGGCAAACTCAGAGGCTCCTTTGCCTGTCAGCATTACGTGGGGCGACTGTTCCATCACGGCTCGTGCGGCGGTGATCGGGTTGCGTATGTCTGTCACGCCGGCCACGGCGCCGGCGGCGAGGTTACTGCCGTCCATGACGGAGGCGTCGAGTTCATTGCGGCCCTCGTGGGTGAAGACGGCCCCCTTGCCGGCATTGAACAGTGGTGAGTCTTCCATCAGCCTGATGGTACGTTCCACGGCATCGAGGGCCGAGCCGCCGGAAGCCAGGATGGCGGCGCCGGTGTCAATGACAGCCTGCATCATGGCCCGGTATTCAGCCTCCCGCTCCGGGGTCATGCGCTCACGGGTGATGACACCGGCGCCGCCGTGGACGGCGATGGTCCACTGTGACCCGCTCTTCGGCAGCAGGAGGTCTATCTCCATGATTGCCTTGATGGCACGGTCAGAGAAGAAGTCACCGGCAGGAAAGAGAGAGAACCTGCCTGCTCCTTCATAGTTGTCACGGTCGATGAGCAAAACCTCCTGCTGGTCATTGCGATTGACAATCTCACTGAGGGTGAAGGCTGCACGGTAGCCGTCGAGGCCGGCAATGACAACCATGCCGTGGCGCAGTGCATCGGATGACAAGCTGTAATAGTCATGCAAAACCTCCGAAAGCATTCCCCCGATGAAGGGTGTGGTGCCGTGGATGCCTCTGCCCCTGCCGTAAAAGACAGTCTGGAAGGTCTCATCCTGAATGCCGGCAGGCAGCTCCGACAGGATTTCTCTCTGACGGCCATTGACACATATCCTCATCGTCCCGGAGAAGAGCGGCGATATCTCCCTGTCGATGGCATAATTGCTGTCAAGAGACTTCACGGTGATGCGCACCGGGTTACTGATATTCCTGACAGTTACAAGGTCATTGCCTGCAATGATTTTTGTCTCCTGCGGCAAAGGCCAGAGCTCCTTGCTCTTTGACGGCACTATGCGGGCCACCGAGGTGGCAAGGAGGAGACGGTGAGGGTTAACAGGGTAATAGATCTCACCCCATGAGAAGGTTACTGTTTCGCCCCTGTCATTTTCCACCTCCACATAAAGATCAATTATAGGTGGAAACTCGGCTTCATTCTTCTTTTTGAGGACAACTCTGTTAAGAATGTCATAGAGAGAGTAGCCGTCATAACGATAGGCTCCTGTAAAGCCTACTGAGTCGCCGGCCAGCACTGTCTCCTTAACGGTGATACTGTGCTTTGGCAGCCGGGAGATATCTATGGTTATATCCTTCTGCACCTCGCCGGTGACAAGAATCTTCTTGCTCCCCTTCAACAGGTAGGAAGGTTCATCATCGTAAAAGTCATTTGTCTGTGCTCCGGCAGCTGTAAAAGCCAGCAGCAGCATCATTGTAAGGGCAATTTTCTTCATGGTTGATTATTTCATTAGATTAATTACTATTTTATTGGTCTAATGGAACTTACATGCAGTAAATAATCCTTGCATCTTCCAAGTTATTGGTCATGTAAGTTTCATTATGTAAATCTATCCACTACGCCCGGTAAATTTAATGATAAATAACATTGATGCCGGCACCTGCATTCACGCCTGACGATTCCGGCAGGGAGACGTCACTGTTAACGGCAGGAGGCAGGCTGGTGTCCCATGATCCGTCACCGCTTAGCAGGTGATCAGGCTGTCGTAATAGCAGACCGGATTCACCTGTGCCAGTCACAGGGTCGCGAAGCAGCTCTCATCCAGCTCTCACAGATCAAGTTCTACCAGGGTAATCCCTGCGCCGCCGCGGTCAACGTGCTCGTCGGCAAGATGCCTGACGGCTCCTGTTGATTCGAGGTACTGACGTATCATCTGCCGCAGTATGCCATTGCCCTTTCCGTGGAGGATACGGAGGTTGCGGTACTGTATCATCAGCGCTGTGTCAATGAAATCCTGCACCACCTGCAGTGCCTCCTCGGTGCGCATTCCCCTGACGTCGATCTCGGGACTGAAACGGTTGCGGCGTGCCGTCAGTGACCAGTCTATATTATGCTGAGGTCTCTTCCCTGCCTGTTCCTTTTTATAGCTGGCGCCATCCACAGGTTCAGTACTGCTGATATCAACGCTCATCTTCAGGCTGCCGGAGACTATCTTCAGCTTCTTTCCCTTTATTTCAATAACCTCTCCCACGGTATCGGTGCCGGTGATTCTGACATAATCACCCGGGGAGAGTCTGCCGCCCCGTTTGGGTGTGGCAGCTTTTTCCTCGGGCACCTTTTTCGCGGAGATGCGTTTAACTATACTTGCGGCAGGCTTATCGAGCTGCGGCGGCACTGTCAAAGGTTTCTCACGGGGTTTTGATTCCTTTTCAATCTCTTCACGAAATGACTCCAGGGCTTCACGTACCTCTTTGGTCTTCTCTTTCTCGGCCTGAGCCTCACGAATGGACCGTATGGTATTCTCGATCATCCTGTTGGTATCGCGCAGCATCTCTTCAGCCTTGTTTTTGGCCTCACCGATGATCTCCTTCTTCTGGGTCTTAATGTCACCAAGCTGACTCTCGTATGAAGCGATCAGTTCCTCGAGTCTCTTTTCATGGCGGCGGACCGCCTCGCGCTTCTTCTCCCAGTATCGCTTGTCGCGTGCTATCTCGCGCAGGTTACGGTCGAAATCGACGTTCCCCTCTCCTGCCCTGCCGGCAGCGTCAGCGAGAATCTCATTGGGCAGTCCTATCTTTCTTGCTATCTCGAAGGCGAACGAGCTTCCCGGTTTACCCTGGTCGAGCCTGAAGAGCGGCTGCATCAGCTGGTTGTCGAAGGCCATGGCGCCGTTGCTGATCCCCTCCTGTGATGTGGCGAAGTGTTTCAGGTTGGTATAATGGGTGGTGATGACACCGAATGCCTGTCGTGCATTGAGTTCTGCAAGGATGGCCTCGGCGAGTGCACCTCCCAGCAGCGGCTCCGTGCCGGTGCCGAACTCATCGATCATCACCAGCG
>CAZFIF010000220.1:0-3526 GCA_964519065.1 uncultured Rikenella sp. | reverse complement strand
GTCCCGGCGGTGTCCCGATGTCTATCCTCACCGGGAAACTTGCAGCAGACCGTGTTCTGAAAAATAAATAACACATGAGTCACACCTGAGATTGTCTGGAACATAGTGAGGGCACCGGAGGCCTTATATTGACGTGTCTTGTTGCCATTTAATAGTAGCCCTTGACGAGCCTGTTCATTAATATCAATTTGAATGAAACTAACTGATTTAGGATTTACGCAAGAGCTCTCAAAGGTGTTGAGCAATCCGGGCCTCTCGGGATTAGACATAGGTCGAGTCACCCAGGAACATCGGGAGAGATATGTTGTCTCTGACGGAGAGCAGGAGTACGATGCCGAGATAACAGGCAATCTCCGTTACTCAGCTGCTTCCAGGGAGGATTTTCCTGCTGTGGGCGACTGGGTGGCAATGACGGTTTATGAGGGAGGGCAGGCTTTCATCAACAGTATTCTTCCCCGTAAGTCTCTTCTTGCCAGGAGGGCCGTGGGCAGACCGGGAGAAAAGCAGGTTATAGCTGCCAATATTGATGTTGCCTTAATCCTGCAGGCTATCAACAACAATTTTAGTATCAACAGGCTGGAACGGTATCTTACGATATGCTATTCAGCCGGTATAGAACCGGTGCTGGTACTGAGCAAGATTGATCTCGTGACGGAGGATGAGATCGCTGCAGCTCTTACCGAACTTGAGACGAGGGGAAGGCAGTTGAATTGTATCCTGCTTAGCAATACCACCCGCAACGGCATTGACCGTATCCTGGACTTCATGGAAAAGAGCAGGACCTACTGTGTGATAGGCTCATCGGGGGTGGGCAAATCGACATTGATCAATAACCTACTGCAGAAGGAGGTGCTCAGAACCGGGGAGATCAGCCGGAGCACAAACAAGGGAAGGCATGTGACTGAGCACCGTGAGCTTTTTGTTCTCGGGAACGGAGCTATTATCATTGACACCCCGGGTATGAAAGAACTGGGTGTGACTGATGACGGTGACGGAATTGCGGCAACTTTTGATGATATCCATGAGCTTGCGCAGGGATGCAGGTTCCCCGACTGCCGACATATGGGTGAGGCAGGATGTGCGGTAATTGAAGCGGTGAACAGCGGAAGTGTCAGCAGGGAATCTTATGAAAACTACCTGAAGATTCAGAAGGAGCAGGAGCGTTTTCAGACTACCGTCGCAGAAAAGCGGAGGCAGGAGAAGCAGTTCGGGAAGCTTATCAAGACCTATTACAAGATTAAGAACAGTGAAAATCCGGAATGAATAAAGAATTCAGCTACAGGCCGGTACCCGAATCGAGGATAGCAACCTTTGATACATTCTCAATAGGGTTGAAAAAGCACCATGTTGCTGCCCTGCTTGAGTTTGATGTGACCGAAAGCAGAAGAAGGCTGCAGGAATCAAGGCGGAGCGGGGTAAATATCTCCTTTAACGGCTGGCTTACTCACAGGTCCGTCCACCCGGTCTCCTTTGGCATTGGATCAGTACTAAAAAAGGCCGTTGTTGTTGACAACGAGATAAAAATCATGGAGATACTTAACATGACCGTTCTTGTTGACCATGACCTTGTGGATGGCGCACCTATGGTGCGGTTACTGAAAGATCTGACAAGCAGTATTGAAAAAGGAGTTAATATCTTATGAAGGAAGATCTCTACACTAAAAGTCTGTTTTACCTGGATACCTTCTGTAACATGATTGGAGAGCGTTGTGTCGGAAGTGAGGGTAACAGGGAGGCAACCCGTTTTCTGATGAATGAATTATCACAGCTGGGGTGGAAAACCTCCGCGGCAGAGTTTGATGCTATTGACTGGGTCGACGGCGGAGCCCTGCTGCAGTGTGAAGGAGAAGACTTTCATGTCCTCACCGGACCCTATTCGCTTTCGTTCAATGGCATGGGAGAGCTCACGGCAGCCTCAAGCCCTGGTGAGCTTGAGAGTCTGGATTTTATGGACAAGGTACTGCTTCTTCACGGTGAGATAACCGGGGAACAGCTAATGCCGAAAAATTTTGTCTTCTATAATCCTGACGAACATAAAAGGATAATTTCACTGCTGGAGAGCGGCAAGCCCCTGGCGATTATCAGTGCCACAGGAAGGAATTCGGCCCTTGCCGGGGGTGTCTATCCCTTTCCCCTGATCGAGGATGGTGATTTTGATATCCCCTCCGTATACATGACTGAAGAGGAAGGGATGAGGCTTTTAAAACATATTGGTAAAACCGTTACGCTTGAATCACGGTCAGGAAGGATCCCGGCCAGGGGGTATAATGTCATTGCGACCAAAGGTCGGGATGCAACAAAACGAATTGTTGTCACCGCTCACATTGACGCCAAAAAAGGAACACCGGGAGCGATTGACAATGCCACGGGGGTAATTGTGCTTCTACTCGTGGCCCTGCTACTGAAGGAGTATGACGGGCCTAACCTGATTGAGCTGGTAGCCCTTAATGGAGAGGATTATTATGCCGTTCCAGGCCAGATGAATTACCTGGCAGCCAATCACGGCAGATTTGGTGAGATGATCATCAATATCAATATTGACGGGGCAGGATACAGGGAAGGTCCAACCTCATTTTCTCTCTTTGACCTTCCCGATGAGCTCAGCAATAAAATAATGAGGGTCATGAACAGGTATCCGGGTATTACCGAAGGAGAGCCCTGGCCACAGGGTGATCACAGCATTTTCCTTCAGAACGGGGTCCCGGCAATTGCGGTGTCATCCAAGTGGTTTGTTGATAACATTGCTGTACAGGATATCACTCATACGCCAAAGGACAGGCCGGAGATAGTCGACTGTCATAAACTGGCCGAGATATCAAAAGCCCTGAACACCTTTATCAGGAATATATGAATAGATCATTCTCTGCCCGGTTTCCATGTTACAGCCTTTGACTTTCATGTAATAAATTTTTAATACATTGATCAGGAATTCCATATCAGGAAATAATTCATTAAAAACCTCACTCATGAGAACAAGAATCCTACCTGCACTGCTGACTCTCTTTCTTGGAGCCTATTCTCTTACGGCACCGGCCCAGACACAGGCTGCCCCGGTTAAACCTGCACTACTGGTTATTGATATCCAGAATGCTTTTCTGCCAATGATTCCTGAGGCTGACAGGAAAACGGCGATGGCCAACATCAATTATTACATCTCTGTTTTCCGTCAACATGGCTACCCGGTGGTCCTTGTCTATCATCACGGAGAGGAGTACGGTGTGCGTCCGGGAACTGACCTGTTTGAATTTCCCTCATCCGTACTGATAAGGCCGGACGACCCGAAGATCATCAAGACCTACCCTGACGGCTTCATAAAGACCGATCTCGACAAGGTGCTGAAGGATCTGGGTTGCAACACTCTGTTTCTCACAGGCCTGAGTGCTGTGGGGTGTGTTCTTGCCACATACATGGGTGCATACAGTCATGATTACAAGGTTTTCATGATCAAGGATGCCATCATGAGCCATAATTCAGAATATACCAACAACATTGAGATAATGTTTGATGCTGTCAGCCAGGAAGTGGT
>CAZFIF010000219.1:0-3572 GCA_964519065.1 uncultured Rikenella sp. | reverse complement strand
ATATTTTTCAGATCAGTGATGGCTACCCGTTCCTGAAGCATCGTATCGCGGTATCTTATGGTGACGGTCTGGTCATCCACGGTCTGATAGTCGATGGTAATGCAGTATGGTGTGCCGATGGCATCCTGTCTGCGGTAACGCTTGCCTATCGAATCCTTCTCATCATACTGGCAGTTGAAGTCGAACTTAAGATCATCAACTATTTTGCGTGATATGTCGGGCAGACCGTCCTTCCGGACCAGGGGAAGCACAGCGAGTTTCACGGGGGCAAGCACCGACGGCAGCCTGAGAACGACCCTGCTGTCGGGCACTCCGTCCTCGCCGGTGAGGTCTTCTTCGTAATATGATGCAGATATCACCTGCAGGAACATGCGGTCAACTCCGATGGATGTTTCTATCACGAAAGGAATGTACGACTCATTGATCTCAGGGTCAAAGTACTGCATCTTCCTGCCGCTGTACTGCTGGTGCTGTTTCAGGTCGAAGTCGGTCCTGGAGTGGATTCCTTCCACCTCCCTGAATCCGAACGGGAATTTGTATTCTATATCAGCGGCCGCATTGGCATAGTGGGCAAGCTTTTCGTGCTCATGGAAACGGTAGTTGTCGTCCCCGAAGCCCAGGGCACGGTGCCATTTCATCCGTGCCTCCTTCCAGTGGCTGAACCACTGCAGCTCAGTGCCAGGCTTTACGAAGAACTGCATCTCCATCTGTTCGAACTCGCGCATGCGGAAGATGAACTGCCGTGCTACGATCTCGTTTCTGAAAGCCTTGCCTGTCTGCGCTATTCCGAAGGGCAGCTTCATGCGCCCTGTTTTCTGAACATTCAGGAAGTTAACGAAGATACCCTGGGCCGTCTCGGGTCGAAGGTAGATCTTCATGGCTCCGTCGGAGGTAGAGCCTATCTCCGTTGAGAACATCAGGTTAAAATGCCTTACTTCAGTCCAGTTTTTTGTGCCTGAGACGGGACAGACTATCTCGCTGTCAACGATTATCTGTCTCAGCTCGGCGAGATCGGGTCCGGCCAGGGCATCCACAAACCTTTTATGAATCTCTTCATGTTTGCCGCTTATCTCCAGTATGCGCGGGTTTGTTGACCTGTAAAGCTCCTCGTCAAATTTTTCTCCGAACCTGTTCCTGGCCTTCTCTACCTCCTTCTCAATCTTCTCCGACAGCTTTTCAAGATGCTCTTCGATCAGTACATCGGCACGGTATCTCTTCTTGCTGTCCCTGTTGTCTATCAGGGGGTCATTGAAGGCATCGACATGGCCTGAGGCTTTCCACGCTGTCGGGTGCATGAATATCGCAGAATCAAGGCCGACGATATTCTCATGGAGGAGTACCATGCTGTCCCACCAGTACTTTTTGATGTTGTTTTTCAGTTCAACCCCGTACTGGCCATAATCATACACGGCTGCCAGCCCGTCATAGATTTCACTTGAAGGGAAAATATAACCATACTCCTTGCAGTGCGCAACGAGTTTTTTAAAGAGATCTTCCTGGGCCATAGTATTTTTTGGGTTCTGCCTGTTAACCAGGCAAAAGTATATTAAAATCCGCTGTTTTACAATTGACCGAAATGGTGTAAAATCAATTTGTATCTTTGCTAATCGTCTTAGAAAATGGCTGTATGAAAGTTCGGTGTGATTTTCTGGTAATAGGATCGGGTATTGCCGGTCTTTCCTTTGCCCTCAAGGCAGCGGATCACGGTACAGTGTGCGTGATCACGAAGGCGGGTATGGAGGACTGCAGTACCCAGTATGCCCAGGGAGGAATTGCGGCGGTGATGTACGAGCCTGATAATATCGAGAAGCATGTCAGGGATACCCTGGTGGCGGGTGCAGGTTACTGCAATGAGGAGGTGGTGAGGATGGTGGTGAGTGAAGCCCCGGCAAGGATCAGGGACCTGATAGAGTGGGGGGTCGATTTTGACAGGAAGCCTGACGGCAGGCTTGACATGGCGATGGAAGGCGGTCACACCGAACACAGGATACTTCATCAGAAGGATTCCACGGGGGCGGCAATAGAGGAGGTTCTTATACGAAGAGTCCGGGAACACAGGAACATCACTGTTTTCGAAAATCATTTCGCTATCGACCTGCTCACCCAGCATAACCTCGGGGAGTATGTTACCAGGGAGTGGAAGGACATTCAGTGCTACGGGGCCTACGTGGCTGATCTGGAGAGCAGCAAGGTGAAGACATTCCTTTCGAAGGTTACCGTTCTGGCCACCGGCGGCTGCGGTAACATTTACCTGACCACCACAAACCCCGTTGTTGCCACGGGCGACGGTATGGCCATGGTACACAGGGCGAACGGTAAACTGGAGAACATGGAGTTCATTCAGTTTCATCCCACTTCACTTTATAATCCCAATGTCAGGCCATCCTTTCTGATCACGGAGGCCCTGAGGGGTTTTGGTGCGGAGCTGCGCAACAGTGACGGGGAGAAGTTCATGTCCAGGTATCATACCAGGGGCTCGCTGGCCCCGCGTGATGTTGTGGCAAGGGCCATTGACAACGAGATGAAGCTCAGGGGTGATGATTATGTATGGCTTGACTGCACGCATCTTGACGCCGAGGAGCTGAAATCACATTTCCCTCACATTTATGAAAAGTGCATGGAGGAAGGCATTGACATCACGAGGCAGATGATACCCGTGGTTCCTGCAGCTCATTACTCCTGCGGCGGGGTGAAGGTTGACATGAACGGCAGAAGCTCCATAGACCGTCTTTATGCAATAGGAGAGGTCTCTTCCACCGGGCTTCACGGGGCCAACAGGCTGGCGTCGAACTCGCTCATCGAAGCTGCCGTATATGCCCACAGGGCTGCCGGGGATGCTGCAGGCCGGATAGCAGACCTGGATTTTGAGGAGAAGATTCCCCTGTGGAACTATCATGGCACCACGAACCTCGAGGAGATGATCCTTGTGACCCAGAATTACAGGGAGATGCAGATGATCATGAGCAACTATGTGGGTATTGTGAGGTCAGACCTCAGGCTGGCACGGGCAAAGACAAGGCTCGAGATCATATACCAGGAGACTGAAGACCTCTACCGGCGGTCCACGCTTTCAAGACAGCTGATAGAGCTTCGCAACCTGATCGCTGCCGGATACCTGGTAATAAAGATGGCAAAGAACAGGAAAGAGAGCCTGGGGCTGCACTACTCAATAGATTATCCGGCAAGGCCGGGCTCAGAATTTTAAATGGCAATTCTCATGGAAAGCAACGAAAACCTTGAGTCCCCTGTACAGGGTGACACCCCGTTCCTGACAGCACCTTTTAAGGGAAAGAATGCCTTCTGGAGGTATTTCCTGGGAGGTGTGATCCCATTCCTTGTCTCCAATATCATAGGAGCAATACCACTGGGGATAGTCATGATCGCTTACGCTCTTGACGGTTCCGGAGTCCCCCAAAAAGGAGGGATGCCCGATTTTGAGATGATGGGCATTGATCCAAATATCGGCTTGCTCCTTCTCCTGTTCCCGTTTATTCTGGCCTTCTTTACGATGGTCTTGCTGATCAAGCCGCTGCATAACCGCAGTTTTGGCACGGTGATCAACGGTGGCAGAA
>CAZFIF010000218.1:0-3615 GCA_964519065.1 uncultured Rikenella sp. | reverse complement strand
GGGCCGAGTCTATCTCCACCAGCTCCTTCTTCTCGCGCATCTGGCGCAGGAATTCGGAAGCCGAAAGAGGCTCCAGGCCACGGTGCTTGCGCTGCTCATTGATGGCTGTCTTCATGAAGTTGACCATGCTGACGCCGGGGATCTCTATCGGGTACTGGAATGAGAGGAAGATACCCTCGCGGGCACGCTCCTCGGGAGACATGTCGAGAAGGTTGCGTCCCTCGAAGATTATGGAGCCGTGGGTCACGGTTGCGATATCTCGTCCTGTCAGTACGTTGGCGAGGGTGCTCTTACCGCTGCCGTTGGGTCCCATGATGGCGTGTATCTCGCCGGGCTTAACCTCCAGGGTGAGGCCCTTGAGGATCTCCTTGTCGTCGATGGCGGCTCTCAGTTCATTTATCTGTAACAAAAATTCAGTTTTCATATTCTGTCTGTAATAATACAATATTAACCTACACTTCCTTCGAGGCTTATCTGCAGCAGCTTCTGTGCCTCCACGGCGAACTCCATCGGCAGCTTGTTGATCACCTCACGGGCATAGCCGTTGACTATCAGGCCGATGGCATCTTCGGTGGATATGCCCCGCTGGTTACAGTAGAAGATCTGGTCTTCGCCTATGCGTGAGGTTGTGGCCTCATGTTCGACTATCGCCGAGGGGTTGTCGACTTCGATATAGGGGAAAGTATGTGCTCCGCACTTGTCGCCCAGCAGCAGCGAGTCGCACTGCGAGAAGTTTCGTGCTCCCTCGGCCTTGCCGAGAACCTTCACCAGTCCGCGGTAGCTGTTCTGGCCGAAGCCTGCCGAGATACCCTTGGAGACGATAGTGCTTTTGGTGTTCTTCCCGATATGGATCATCTTTGTGCCGGTGTCAGCCTGCTGGTAGTTGTTTGTGACCGCCACGGAGTAGAATTCGCCGGTGCTGTTGTTGCCCCTCAGTATGCATGAGGGGTATTTCCATGTCACTGCCGAGCCGGTCTCCACCTGTGTCCATGATATCTTTGAGTCATCACCCTTGCAGATACCGCGCTTGGTGACGAAATTGAATATGCCGCCCTTTCCCTCCCTGTCGCCCGGATACCAGTTCTGCACGGTACTGTATTTGACCTCGGCGCCGCGCTCGGCTACGATCTCCACCACCGCTGCGTGCAGCTGGTTCTCGTCGCGCATAGGTGCCGTGCATCCTTCGAGGTAACTGACATACGCCTCCTCGTCGGCGATGAGCAGGGTACGTTCAAACTGCCCGGTGTTGGAGGTGTTGATGCGGAAGTATGTTGAGAGCTCCATAGGGCATCTGACACCCTTGGGGATGTAGCAGAACGAGCCGTCGGAGAAGACTGCCGAGTTGAGGGTGGCAAAGAAGTTGTCGGTATATGGGACGACGGAGGCGAGGTACTTCTGCACCAGCGTGGGGTGCTCCCTGACGGCCTCGGAGAAGGAGCAGAAGATGATGCCCATCTCTGCCAGCGTCTCACGGAAGGTGGTCTTCACCGATATCGAGTCCATGACCGCATCGACGGCCACACCGGTCAGGTGTTTCTGCTCCTCGAGAGGGATGCCGAGCTTATCAAAGGTTTTCAGCAGCTCCGGGTCAACGTCGTCAAGGCTGTCAGGACCCTTCTTCTGCACGGGGGCAGCGTAGTAAATTATTTCCTGGAAGTCTATTTTTGGGATAGTGAGGTGGGCCCACGTGGGCATCTTCATCGTCAGCCAGTGGCGGTAAGCCTTGAGACGGAACTCGAGCATCCATTCCGGCTCCTCCTTCTTGGCCGAGATCAGCCTTACCACATCTTCGGTGAGTCCCTTGGGTATGACCTCAGTCTCGATATCGGTCACGAAACCGTATTTGTATTCGCCTGTCGTAACCTCGTTCAGTACCTTATCCTGGTCTTTTTCCATAGAGATTTATAGTCATTGTGCACATAATCTCAACAAGCCTGTGCACGCAAAGTTCTAAGGATTCAATATAAATCATGCAAAATTACACAAAAACGGGGAAATATCGGGAGCGGGGAGGGGTTGGACTATCCCCTGTTATTTATTACAAGTGCGCCGATGACGCCCGGCACCCATCCGCACAGTGTAAGCAGGAAGACGATGAGCACGGATCCGCAGCCCTTGTCAATGACTGCCAGGGGAGGGCAGAAGATGCAGACGATAACTCTCAGTATACCCATTATTATTTTCGATTTTCGATGTGCGAATTTCGATTATAAAAATAGAAAATTATTCCACTACTGCCTACTGCCTATTCCCTGAGCAAATGATCCGCCGCCTGCAGTATCTTCAGCCTCAGGTCAGCGGGGTAGTCTGGCCGCTCATCCAGGAATTTCTCAACGGTCTCGCGGGCTTCGGCCGAATGATGGCCGGCGAGGGTAGCTGTTATCCAGCTCCCCGGGAAGAAGATGTCTCCGGTGCGCTTTATTTCTTCAAGCAGCTCCAGCGATGGCAGTATATAGTGTTCCGACCTGTGTGCCACCGACGGGTGATGAAGATATCCCAGCGCCTCCAGTACCCACGGTTCATGCTCACGGTTGACCGGATTACGGAGGCTGTTGAAGAACTCATCGCGGACATACTGGTCAGGTGAGACCGATGGCAGCACGAAATCAAACCTCTGCAGCCTGTCTGCGGTGATGATACGATCGCGCTGGGCGGCGATGACGACGGGTGCTTCTGGGTGACCCCTGAGGGCCAGTGTCAGTGCCAGAGCGGATTGTTCATCTTCGCCAAGCCTGACGGGACCGGCCCCCGGCCTGTTTGCCACTGCACCACCGGGCAGCTCGCCACTCTTCCACAGATCCCTGAGGCGTGCCACTCCCCTTTCAGTGACAGCCACATTGCGAAACAGCCCGAACCATTGCCGTTTTTCCGATGCCGTCTCCGCGGATATTAGCTTCTGCCATATCATTGCCTCTGCATCCGGTGCATAGCCGGCACGGGCACTGTCAGGGAGATGATGCCAGTATACATATCCCAGCCTGCCGATGAGATAGTTGCGCAGCTGCAACTCCTGTTCCGTCTGCAGTGCAGTGAAGAGGGCGTTGTAATATGCTGTTGGACTGACGGTTCCGTTAAGAAGGTTCTCGTGCATGTTGATCCAGAGTATCCCCCGCAGCAGCGGATCCTGAAAATCATTTATATGTTCAGGGAGGTATGAGGCTGTGGTGCTGTCGAAGAGGAAGGTGCCATAGGCTCTTCCCGATATGTCGGGGATTATGCAGAGGGGCTCTCCGGAGGTAGTTAAGAACGATCGTTTATCTGCCGGGGTGACCTCCCCGGTAACGGTGTCTGATGCCGTGATGATCATGGTCTGCAGTGTCTGTGGCCAGTGTCTCAGCACTCCTGCCGGATCATTTTCGCGGAAGGAGATCCTGTAGCTATGATCCGTGACCGGCTGCTCCGCAACCGCCTGGTCTGTGGCCGCATCCTTCCTCTCTGCATCCTCCCGGCTCACCACCGGCGTGATCAGCGGCATGCCCGCCTCCCTGAACCACATCCTGCTCCACTCTTCCAGCGGCATGCGGGTCACCTTCTCAATGATGGCGATTAGGTCATCCCATCGGGCATTGCCCCATGAGTATTCCTTCAGGTAGATCTGGAGTGCCTCACGGAGCT
>CAZFIF010000217.1:0-3632 GCA_964519065.1 uncultured Rikenella sp. | reverse complement strand
ATGACTGGACAGGACTCGGAAGAAAGTTGTATACCTCAAAGGCATGGGAGTTCGGATCAATAGCCCTCCTTGCACTTGTAATCCTCGTCCTGTTCCTCTTCCTGCACGGCCCGATGACCACGGAACTGACGGACCAGGGAGGTGTGAAGCTCAACACCTTCGCACCGTGGAAACAGGTGGAGATAGGCGACTGGATCATGGCCGGCATGCTCAGTTTCTTCCTGCTCTCAAACATCTTCAACATGTACATGAAGATAGTGAGGAAGAACAAGGGACTGAAGATACCGATTAAGCTCTGGTTTACCGAACTCTACAATCTGATTGTGCATTTTGCCACCCAGAAGCAGTTCTCGAAATGCGATACACTGGGCACCAACAAAAAGTTCACATTCAGCTCCTACTGGATAATACACTGGTTTTTAATGAGCAGTTATGTGGTCATGTTCATCATGATCGTCTTCTTCCTGGGATGGTTTCAGACTGACCATATCTATCACTGGACTCATCCGCAGCGATTGTTTGGCTACTATGCCACGGCAGGTCTGCTGACCGGTGTAGTCTGGTTCTTTGTAGCCCGTTTCAGGAAGAGAGATGAGAAAAGCAAACATTCACATATCACTGACTGGACTTTCCTCGTCCTGCTCTTTTTCACAACCGTCACCGGGATACTTGTTCAGATCTTCAGGATCAACGGGATGCCCTACCCAACATATTACACCTACGTAATTCATCTGATGGTTCTCTTCCCCATGCTGATGATTGAGGTGCCCTTCTCCAAATGGTCGCACCTGGCGTACAGGCCCTTTGCCATCTATTTTGACCGGGTTGTGCAGACAGCAAAAAAAATTAAATAATCTTACGCCAGGTTGTTAACTTTGTAAGATCATATCTCTCCGGCAGAAACAACCGGAGGGGTCTTGCTTAATCGGATGCCCAACAGGAGAAGATACAGACACATCAAGATGCCGCCGCCGATGGAGGGATACAAGCCCTTCGGAGTACCAATGAGGGAGCTTGAGTCTGTTGTGATGTCTATTGAGGAGTACGAAGCGCTGCGCCTCGCCGACTATGAAAACCTGACCCATAAAGAAGCTGCAGTGAGGATGAAGATCTCACGCCCTACATTTACACGGCTCTATGACAAGGCCCGAAAGAACGTCGCCAAAGCCTTCGTCGAGGGAAAAGCTATTATAATCCGTGGCGGCACCTTCATTGCCGGCGAGTACTGGTACAGGTGCAACAGCTGCCATGAAACAATTGTTTCAGCCAAACCGGAAGAGAACTGCGACAAGTGCCAATCCGAAAAGATTGTCAGGATTGATAAGGGTGACGGCGAGGGTGAAAACCGGACACTGACATGAATGGGTCACTCTTCGGACCTGACAGGGAGGACGACTTCGATGTTCTGAGACGGAAGGTTCTGAACTGCAGTCGGTGCAATCTGTCACAAACCCGTAATAATGTAATCTTCGGAGAGGGGAACCGTGATGCAGCAATCATGATCATCGGTGAGGCTCCCGGCCGGGACGAGGATCTTCAGGGCAGGCCCTTCGTGGGGAAATCAGGACAGCTTCTCGACAGGATTCTGGAAGCCTGTGGGTTTACACGGCAGAAGCATGTCTTCATCAGCAATATTGTCAAGTGCAGACCCCCGGATAACAGGGTTCCAACTCCGGCGGAGGCCGCTGTGTGCATGCCCTGGCTGGAGAATCAGATTGAGCTCATCAACCCCGGAATAGTTATCCTTCTGGGAGCCACTGCACTGAGACACATGGCCGGCCCCGATTACAGAATCACCCGTGACCGTGGAAAATGGATATCATGTAAGGGAAGGCTGACCCTGCCCGTATACCATCCTGCTGCCCTGCTGCGTGACCCCTCTCTCAAACGTGATACATGGGAAGATTTTAAGAGGATCGTCCGGAAATACCGTGAGACCTGTGACCCAAATCACTATTCGGCACATGTATGACCTGAAAGTCATAAATCATTCTTCACCATGACAACATCCATGAAAGTATCAGTTTTGACAGAAAACAATGCCGGTGAGCTTACCGGGGCAGAACATGGTCTCTCATACTTAATCGAATATGATGGCAGAAGAATTCTGTTTGATACGGGTCAGAGCGACCTCTTCCTGAAGAATGCTGCCATTATGGGAGTAAGCATGGAAGATATTGACATGATTGTGTTGAGTCACGGACATTATGACCACGGCAACGGGCTGGAGCATCTCAGTGGCGGCACCCTGCTGTGCCATCCCGGATGCTTCATCAGGAGATACCGGGGAAGCGACCACTCTTATATCGGGTTAAAAATATCCAGGGAGGAACTCGCCGGGAAATTCAACCTGATCACTTCGCGGATCCCTTATATGATCACTGAATCGATCGTTTTCGCCGGAGAGATACCCAGGAATACACCGTATGAGTCACAGATAACCTCTTTTGTGCTGGAGGACGGCACCCTGGATTTCGTGTCTGATGACAGTGCACTCATCATTACCCTCCCTCACGGACTGTTTATCATTACAGGTTGCGGGCATGCAGGAGTTGTCAACACTATTGAACATGCTATGAGCGTCACCGGTGCTGAAAGAGTCTACGGTATAATGGGCGGATTCCACCTGAAGGAGGAAGACCGCCAGACAATCGAAACAGTGAGTTATCTGAAGAATAAAAAGGTCCGGCATATAATCCCCTCGCACTGCACATCCGGATCTGCTCTTGTCAGCTTTCGTACAACGTTTGATGCCAGGCCCGTCAGGACAGGAGATATCCTATTATTCTGAAAACAGGGGTGATATTTATTCCGGCAATTTCAAAAAAAATATCATTGATGTGAACATATGTTCATTTTAATTATTATATTTGAATTCAGAAAGCATTATATGTCAAACTTAAAATATATGAATTTATGCCAATAGGAGATCGTACCGGACCTTCGGGAATGGGTCCCGGAACCGGAAGGGCAATGGGTTATTGCTTTGGATTTGATTCACCCGGATACACCAAAGGTCCGGGCAGAGGAATGGGCCGCGGAGGCCGCTCAGGCTACGGTCGGGGCATGGGTCGCGGCGGTGGCTTCATGGCAGGAAGAGGTCAGGACTTCATGACAGGGAGAGGCCGGGGATTCTACGGTCAGGGATATGCTCCCGGATACCCGGTTGAAATGCCTGCGATGAACAAGGATGAGGAGATTAAGATGCTCCAGGCGCAGACCGAATACCTCGCCAACGAACAGAAGAACATTGAGAAACGGCTCAAAGAGCTGGGGAAAGAGTAGCAGCCTGGTACTGAGAAATCCTGTAAAATAGAATTCTTTGCGATTAGTTTAAGATCAATTCTTTCAGTGCCGAAGGATCAGCATATTTTAAGGTATGCAGGGTTCTCCGGCACTTTCAGTTTCCTGCCGTTAAGCCCGTTATACTTCGTTTCAGGGTTATAACTGATCCCCAGCTTATCGAGCAATGGTTCTACTGCCACCTCATGGGTCTGCAAACCTATATCCCACGGATCGTAGCCGAGAAGCAATCCTGCCAGTTCCTCGTAAGTCAGGACAGGGATGCCGTAGCCGTCAGCGCCGTAGGTCTTGCCCTCCATTTCGGAGATGACATACTGCCATCTGTCAAG
>CAZFIF010000216.1:0-3673 GCA_964519065.1 uncultured Rikenella sp. | reverse complement strand
TGATCATCACCGGTCTCGCCTTCATGGTGCCCTGTGTGATCATCATCTCCCTCTCCTTCATGACGCCCTTCAGCTCCGATAAGCTCAATGCTTTGCGACAGATCAAGAATCCGCATCCCGCTGTTGACCTGCCGGAAGCGGTCCATCCATGCATGTTCGAACTCGAGCTGACCGTTCATAATAAATGCTTCCGAACCCGACAGGGAGTTGATCTGGGCGGGCAGCGGCTCCCAGATATGGTGATCAGCACCCGGAGGAAGCATTACGTTGATCGTGAAATCATCGCCGGCAATGGCCTCGACAAACCAGGCGAGCGGCGGAATGGTGACGGTGAGGGTCTTCTCCTCAACGGTGCGGCCGGTGCGATTGCCGCATGAGGCGACAGCAATCGCCAGGGCAATAATAACCAGCAGTGGTATCTTCTTCATGACTCAGGTTTTCCGTTGTACAAAATTAATATTATGGCACTCCCGGACAAAACAGATCCTTAATAAAAGATGCCTCCTGCTCGGCCAGGGGGGCAGTGAAAACAGCGGGGGCAGGAGTATCACGCGGAAGTACTGCCAGGCAGGAAGATAAAATGAGAAGGCGTTGCAAGCAACGCCTTCCCTGATGGTCACAGGGAGCCTGTAACCCTAAAGCAGAACCAACACAAAGCCGGAAACCGAAAATCAGTCAGAGTTCATTGATATGCGCAGGTTACCCGTTGCGTTTCTGGCCTTGATTTTGAAAACCCATTTGCCGTTCTTCCATCCGTTGCCCTGATCTGTCTCAAAGTTCTTCCTCCAGTTGAGGCTGCCGTTTGCATCAATGATGACTTCGGAAAGCTGCTTGCCGTCAGGCATGATGATGGCCACTGTCATCGACCCTTCTGCACAGTCGCCTGAAACCGAAAGGTTAACATTGGTCTCCTCTCCCGCACTCATGGTGAACTCATTGGTGAATGTTGCCTCCATCACCTGGCGCGAGTAATTCCATGATGAGCCTGGTTTGTCAACCTGGCCACTTGAGCCGTAGATGTATATGCCGCCTTTGTCAGGAGTCACATATTTAAACATCTTTTCATTAGGCATGACAACCACGGGATATCTTTTGGAGAATTGTTCAGTAGTCCACATCTGATCATCAAAGTCCCTCGTGATTCTTTCGAAGTGCCTGGCCCTGTCTTCTGCCGAAGCCTCAATCTCGGCAATCTTCTTCTGCATCTCCTCCTCAGTGATGAGTTTCTTCTTCATCTCAATCTCCGCCTGCTTTTTCTTCTGGAGCACCTCTTGCTGCTCCTGTTCAGAGAACATCTTCTGCTTCTCCTCAGTCTGCTTCTGTTTCTCTTCAGCTGCCTTTGACGAAGGAGTCTCCTGTGCCGACGCCACATTCAGTGAAAATATCATGGCCAGGATAGTAACCGTAAATAAATAAACTGTTCTTTTCATGACTGCCTGTTTGAATTGTTCATGGTGTAAAATTAAGCCACACATCCCTATCTTCAGGTTAACACAAGGTTAATGACTGGTTAATCCTCTTGCACGATCCGCGTCAATGATTAATTTTGAAGAAAAAGAAGGGAAATGAAACGCCATCTGCTACTTGTAGTTTCTCTTGCAGCCATGATCCTCTTCCTTGCTGTGCAGCTCTATATGATAAGCAGTGTCTGGCAGCAGAAGGAAGAGATACTCCTCATGCGCTACAGGGACCTGTCACGCGAGGGCCTTTCAGTGTTGCTGGCCAAGAAGAAGACCAACGGATTTGAGAAGGCCATGGAGGTGGCCGACAAGCTGGCAGGCTATCTGGTTACGGAGGAGCTGGGCAAGCTCTCTGATGCATCCGACACGATGGCTCTGAGCAAGATGGCGCTGAAGGAAACCACCTCTGTTCTCTATAAGAATGAGATGCTCACCAGATTCCTGATCTCCTATATTGACAAGGCCGGTTTCGACAAGGATTTTAAAAGCATAATAGCCATAAGCAAATTTGAGATTTTTACCCCTGACGGCGCCCTTACGATTGAGGATACAGTCTATTCTGCTCCGCCAAAAGATCTTATTTTCATCAATACCTTCAGAGAGGAGCATAATCATTTTCTGATCGAATATCATTATCTGATTGACCTGACGCACAAAAATGAGATGGTTTTCAGGGAGGCATTGCTCTCCTTTGCCCTTATCATTGCCAGCACCCTGATAGTGTTCCTGGTCTTCTGGATGACCTGGCGCAACCTGATGGAGGAGAGGCGTCTTTCAGAACTGAAGAGTGATTTCATCAACAACATGACCCATGAACTCAAGACACCGCTGTCGACCATCACCGTGGCCGGGAAAACCCTGAAAAAGGAACAGATTCTTGCGGACCACGATAAGTTGCTGGAGACAGCTGATTTGATCGGCAAGCAGAGTATTCATCTTAACCAGATGATTAACACCATACTTGAGGTAAGTCTTCTTGAACGAACCGAGTTTCATCTCGACAGGCACCCTCATGCGGCAGACGAGCTGATACATGAGATTGTCTCATCATTCCTTACATCATGCGACTGGTGTGCTGTAATTGAAGAGGATTACAAATCCAACGGTGCTGTAATTCATGCCGACACCGTGCACTTCACCACTATGATCAGTAACCTGCTCACAAACGCCGTCAAATACTGCGACGGGGATCCGGTGATAAGAATTCAGACGACGGTTGAATGCGGAAATCTGGAGATAACCATTTCAGACAATGGCATCGGCATCTCCCGTGAACATCTTGATCATATCTTCGAGAAATTCTACAGGGTGCCTCATGGAAATATCCACAAGACCAAGGGTCTTGGGCTTGGTCTCTACTATGTCAGGCGAATTGCCCTGGCTCACGGCGGGGATGTCTCTGCCAGCAGCAAGCCGGGCCGGGGAACAACATTCAGAATCAAGCTACCGCTAAAAACTAACGCATGAAACCTGCATGAGGAAGAGCGCATAGAGGTACCCTGAAAAAATCTGTGCAAGTACCATCTGCAAAGTGAACAACAAATCCATATACGAATGAAAATACTGCTTGCTGAAGACGACATCGACTTCGGGAACATCCTGTCACAATATGTCTCCCTGAGCGGCTTTGAAGTTACACTGGCCCGCAACGGACGGGAGGCATGGAATCTGTTTCATGAGTCACGACCCGACATCTGTATCCTCGATATCATGATGCCGGAGATGGATGGCTTCACCCTGGCAGAGAAGCTGCGTGCCGAGGAGCCAGGCATACCCTTTATCTTCCTCACTGCCAAGAGCCTCAGGGAAGATATGGTCAGGGGCCTGAAGCTTGGTGCCGACGATTACATCACCAAGCCCTTTGATCCGGAGATGCTGGTACTGCGTATCAACAACATTCTCCGGAGGGTCTATGCAGTGGTTGAGGATGAGTATACGATCTCCGGGACCACCTTAAAATACAACTCTCTCGAGCTGATCACCCCTGACGGCAAGGAGAAGCTGACGCTGAGAGAGGCGCAGTTGCTGAGGCATCTGATGATGAACAGGAACAGGTCTCTTACCCGTGAGCAGATCCTCACTGAAATCTGGGGTCATGATGACTATTTCCTGGGGCGCAGCATGGATGTCTTTATCAGCCGCCTGAGAAAGTACCTCGCCCCCGACCGGGGCATAGCACTGCGCACACTGAGGGGAGTAGGGTTTGTGCTGGA
>CAZFIF010000215.1:0-3696 GCA_964519065.1 uncultured Rikenella sp. | reverse complement strand
TGGCGTAGTAGACCGGCACTGAGACGGCTATTCCTTCCGGGATGTTATGTATGGCGATGGCGACAGCGATGGCTATACCTATCTGTGGTTCCGCGAGGGCTGCGGTGAAGGTTGCCAGACCCTCCGGGAAGTTGTGGATCCCTATTGCCAGTGCCGTCATGGTCCCCATACGAAGTAGCTTGCCGCTTCTCTCCTCTTCTTCTCCCCCCTCGATATTCCTGGCCTCATGAGGGTTCTCATGGGAGGGTATGATTCTGTCAATGATGGCTATGAGGGCGACGCCTGCGAAGAAGGCCAGCACAGCCACCCACCATCCCTGGCGCATGCCCATGGCCTCGGTGAGTACCTCGCGGCCCTTGACGAAGATCTCCACGAAGGCGACGTAGATCATCACTCCGGCGGAGAAGCCAAGGCTTACGGTGAGAAACCTCGTATTGGTCTTTTTGGCGAAGAAGGCAATGGTGCTTCCCACACCGGTGGCAAGACCGGCGAAGAGCGTCAGCAGGAATGCAAAGAGTACTGAGTTAAAATCGGTGTTCATGCGGCCGGTCTCACTTCGAAATGGTTCACGCAAAAATACCAAAATTGGTTATCTTGCGTCCGGTTCGGATAACTTAAATTACTCCTGCACGTGTAAGAGATCACAGGAATTTGAATATTCTAATTGTTGCAAGTGCCATTCGACCAGTTTATTAAACATGGAAGTTGCTGATGAAATTATCTGTTTTCAATATTTCCAATTTCAGGGTTGACGGCGGGGCTATGTTCGGGGTAGTTCCCAAAGCACTATGGGGCAGACAGGTAGCGTCGGACGAGAATAACACGGTAGTGCTGTCACTCAATACGCTGGTTATTGAGACAGGGGGAAGGGTCATACTTGTTGATACCGGGTGGGGCGACAAGCAGCCGGAGAAATTCTTCAGGCATGTATACCTGCACGGCGGCTCAGGCCTCACCGGCGGGTTGGCGGAGTGCGGCTACAGGCCGGAGGATGTCACCGATGTGCTTTTAACCCATCTTCATGCCGACCATTGCGGTGGTTGTTTTGTCAACGGCACCGAAGGAGGGCAGGATCCGCTCTTCCCCAATGCCGCATACCATATCAGCAGGGAGCAGTGGGAGTGGGCCAACGACTCCAACCTGCGTGAGGAGGATGCCTTCCTTCCGGAGAACATAAAGCCTTTCGGCGAGAGCGGGAAATTGAACCTTATTGAGGAGAACGGTGAGATCTGCCCTGGGGTGATGCTCAGAATCTGTTACGGGCATACCCCCGGGCTGATAGTACCGGTAATAAAAAATCAAGACCGTACATTTGTCTTTACCGGAGACCTGATTCCGACCGCGGCGCACATACCACTGCTTTGGAACATGGCATATGATCTGCTGCCTCTGGTGACTATTGCCGAGAAGCAGGAGATCCTCGAAGAGGCGCTGCGCTCCGGCCACATCCTGATATTCCAGCACGATCCGGAGACGGAGTGCTGTACGGTGACGGAGACGCCGAAGGGAATCCGTGCGGGTGCAAAGGGAAGGCTGTCCGACTTCCTTTAGTTCACCGAAGGTTAAACAGAACAGGAATCTACCCGGCGGTCGGGTTGCAGAAAGCACCATTGTAATGGTGATATTTCCGGCAGCAATAATTCAGAAATGGCTATTTGATCAGGGGGGTATTTGTGATCCCCGGCAAGAAGAAATGATCATTTTGAAGAGGAGGATCCACGGATCACCAGCTCTGAAGTTATAATCTTGTTTACCATTGGCTTACGAGGATTCTCTATCCGTTCCAGCAGCAGCGTGGCCGCTATCTGTCCCATCTCATAGCCTTTCTGGTCCACGGAGGTGAGCCCCGGGTCAGTGAGTGTGGCTATCTGGCTGTTGGTGAAACCCACTACGGCTATATCTTCGGGGATGCGCAGTCGGTGACGTTTTATAATCATGAGTGTCTGGGCGGCAGTAAGGTCATTGACAGCAAAGAAAGCTTCCGGTGCCGGGGAACGCTTCAGCAGTTCCGGGATGATCTTTTCAGCGGTTTCAATGTCATCGCACTTGATTATATCATCGTCGGAAGGCGTCAGCCTGTATTCCTTCATGGCCTTCAGGAAACCGTTGCGCCTGTCGCGTGCTATGGTCAGTTGCGGTGGGCCGGAGAGGTGGATGATTCGCTTCTTACCCATACGCAGGAGGTGATTCACGGCCTTGTAGGCACCTGTTTCATCGTCGATCACCACGCTATCAGTCTCCAGATCCTCAGCGGCACGGTCGAAGAAAACGAGGGGTATGTCCTTGTCTAAGATAGTGCGGTAATGGGAGAAATCCCGGGTGGTTTTAGCCACTGAAGCCATGATGCCGTCAACGCGGCTGGAGAGGAGTGTCCTGATGTTCTTCACCTCCTGCTCCATCAACTCGTTGCTCTGGCACAGGATCATGTTATAGTCTCTCTTGTAAAGTACATCTTCGATGCCGCTGATGACTGTGGAGAAGAAATAGTGGACTACATCAGGGATTATCACCCCGATAGTCTTTGATGATCCGCTCTTGAGGCTGAGGGCGATAGGATTGGGACGGTAGTTCCATCTGTCGGCCAGCTCGTTAACGGCATCGCGGGTGGCCTGGCTGATGTCAGGATGGTCCTTGAGTGCCCTTGAGACTGTTGAGGGTGAGATACCCAGTTCACGGGCTATATCCTTAATAGTGATATTTTCCTTGCTCATCTGCCTGAATGTCTCACTCCGGTAAATATAATAAAAAAACTCACTCTCTGAAGAATGTCAGAATATGCAGATGCCCTATTCAAACGTTTGCGGTAACGATTGCGGAAAAAAGCTGAAAAAGAGTTGGTTAACTAGTAAAAAAGGCCGAATTTTATCATCCCAAATCTGAGCAAACAAGTATTAGTAATATTAACAATTCTGTAAACTGCAATTAAACTGATCTATTTATGGAGAAACTAACTGTAAAACGGCTCTTCATGCTGACCTTCGGCATAATGATGAGTCTTGTTGTCTTCGGGCAACAGGTAAGAGTGTCAGGTACAGTTACCGATGCGGCCGACAGACAGACGTTACCTGGAGTGAACGTCATTGTCAAGGGCACGCTTACGGGAACTATCACTGACATCAACGGAGCCTACTCCCTCATGGCCAGTCCGGGAGATGTACTTGTCTTCACCTTTATCGGTTACCTGCCGCAGGAGGTCCCTGTAGCTGACCGGACGGTCATCAACGTGGTGTTGCGCACTGATGTCCAGGCCCTCGACGAGGTTGTGGTCATCGGGTACGGTACCGTGAAGAAGAGTGATGCTACCGGTTCGGTGGCAGCTGTAAGCTCAAAGGACTTCAACAAGGGAGCCATCACCTCACCGCAGGATCTGCTGGTAGGTAAGAGTGCCGGTGTTGTCATCACCACTGCCGGCGGTGCTCCGGGCAGCGGCGCCACGATACGTGTGCGCGGAGGTTCATCACTGAATGCCTCCAACGACCCGCTGATAATCATTGACGGGGTGCCCATCGACAATAACAATGTATCGGGAAGCTCGAACATACTGTCATTTGTAAACCCGAATGACATCGAGACCTTCACGGTTCTTAAAGATGCCTCCGCGACTGCCATCTACGGTTCGAGGGCATCAAACGGTGTCATCCTCATCACCACCAAAAAAGGACAGGCAGGCAGCCCGCTGACCGTTTCATATGACGG
>CAZFIF010000214.1:0-3750 GCA_964519065.1 uncultured Rikenella sp. | reverse complement strand
ACATCAAGGATCTCACCACAGCTCTCAGGCGAATAAAGCTTACGGCCACCTTCTTCATGACCATACCCGGGCCGAAGATGCTATGGCAGTTCCAGGAGCTGGGATATGACTATGCCAAAAACTACAATGATGATCCGCTGGGGCCGAAACCCATCAGATGGGATTATTATAACGTTACAACGCGAAAGAACCTCTATGATAATTTTGCGGCCCTGGCCGGGTTGAAGAAGAGTGAGCCCGCCTTTTCGTCTGACAACTTCAGCATCTACGAGTCGGGTGAGACCAAGAGGCTGAACATTCAGCATTCTGACATGGATGTGGTTGTGCTTGGCAATTTCGACCTCTTCCCGCGAAACATTGATCCCAACTTCACACGCACGGGCACATGGTACGAATTCTTCAGTGGAACGTCCATCAATATCACCTCTTCCAACCAGAATACGCCCATATCTCTCATACAGGGAGAATATAGGCTCTTTACCTCAAAACAGGTCAACCGGCCGGCGTTCCTGACAGGCATCGAGGACCAGTTTATGGATGATGGCGCAGGAGTGCTCTTTGATGTTTATCCGAATCCTTTCCGTGAAGTTACCGTGATTAAATTCAACGGCGACTATCAATATCAACCTCATAAGGTGGAATTGATATCAGCCTCAGGCGCTGTGGTAAGGATGATCAATGTACCCTCAGGCATCGATGAGGTAACCCTTGACGGGTCAGAACTTGCAACAGGAATATACTATCTGAAAGTCACCTCGGGGAGGGTGTCATCAGTAAAGCGCCTGGTGAGGTATTAGGAAAAGTCTGAAGGTCTCAGGTCTCAAGGTCAGTATAAGTAGGCCGACTTTCAGAAATCACTCTTCACTCTTCAGTCCTCAGTCGGCAGTCAGCAGTCGTGGCTGAAGACTGAAGACTGTGGACTGTGGACTCACAAAACGGATTACCTGTTAACCAATAAACCCCGGGCCTTCTGGCCCGGGGTTTTGTATAAAAATCATCTCAAAAAACCTATTTATTTTGTGAGGACCATATAGCCCCATGGCTCCATTTCCATTATGCTACCCTGTGCTACTTCGACCTCTGTCTCTGTAAACAGGTCGGTGTAGGTGCCGGAAGTTTCACCATCTTTCAGGGCTACGGTCAGCGGACTCTTGCTGAGGTTGAGGATCACCAGCACCTCACTCTCATCTTTCACCCTTTTATAAGCATAAACCCTTTTCTGGGTTGTCTTCAGGGTGACGAACGAGCCGCCCTCCGTTCCATGACGCAGTGCAGGGTGGGAGGTGCGCAGGTGAACGAGTTTAGTATAGAAGGGACGCAGCTCTGAATCTTTCCACTCTATTGGGTCACGCTGGAAGAACTCGAGCCTCTTGTCAAGGTCAGCCTCCTGCCCGTTGTATAGCAGGGGCACACCTGGTACTGTGAAGAGGTAGGCGGCAATGGCCTTCTGTGCATCACCAAGCTTCTCATCTATGGTACCATTCCACGAGTTCTCGTCGTGGTTGGTCATGAACCTCAGCCTGTACGACTCCGGGTCATAACGCTTAAACTCATACTGCATCATGGTGTCGAGGGCCATCGGATGACGCTCGCCTGCAGCAACGGCATTCATGAGATGATGGTGTGCCCAGGCGTAATTCATGTCAAAGGCGCGCTCAAGAAGATAAGAGTGATCTTCATCCTCAGCCAGCATCAGCACCGGCTTGACGGCATTGAGCTCAGTGGTGGCCCTGTACCAGAACTCCTCGGGCACCAGTCCCGGGAAGTCGCACCTGTACCCGTCAACACCTACATCTTCCACCCAGTATTTCATGGCGCCGACCATATAGTCCCACAGCGGCTCTGCCGTATAGTCAAACTGAATCACATCGGTCCAGTCGAACGGTGAGATGAAATTGCCCAGGGAGTCTTTTGCATACCACTCAGGAAACTCTGTGGCCAGGGGGTTGTCCCAGGCAGAGTGGTTACCCACCCAGTCGAGGATCACGTGGAAGCCCATGGAGTGGGCGGTGTCAACAAGGGCTTTAAAGTCATCTATAGAGCCGAACTCAGGGTTGATGCCCTTGTAGTCGCTGATGGAGTAGTAGCTGCCGAGCTCACCCTTCCTGTTCACCTCACCTATGGGATAGATGGGCATAAACCAGAGAACATTAACTCCGAGCTCTTTCAGCTCGGGAAGCTTCTCCTGCACGCCGGCGAAGGTTCCCTCATCGGAAAACTGCCGGGTGTTGATCTCATACAGGACCATATTGCGGGTCCAGTCGGCATGAACGACAGACGTCTTCAGCGGCTCTATCACTGCCGCCGCCTTTGGCCGGCATGCTACCGCCACGGCGGCTATGCCGATAATCAGAATTAAAATCTTGAGAATGCTTTCTTTCATGAGGTGATATGTTTAAGTTTTAACTGTTGTCACGAACCTGCATGACTGGCAGCAGAATCTTAACAATGAAATGTGGTTGAGATATACATGGGCTGAGCAGCAGGTTATTTCAGTTCAATTATCATAGCACTTTCCGGTTCAACCTCAAATGCAGAGAGGTCATCAATTACCCGGCCGGTGTTCACGTCAACGCCGCGTGTAAAGCCCTCCATCGATTCTATGTATTTATCCTTTCTGATGGTTTTGCTCTCCTTTTTATTGGTGTTGAGTATAATCATGACACTCTCGTGGTCATCATATCTGAAGTAGACATAGATGCCATCCTGGGGGATATAGTGCTTCATCCTGCCGGTGTGTATTACCTCCTTGTTTTTTCTCCAGTTGAGGAGGTTACGGGTAAAGGCAAGGGCCTCCTGCTCAGTCCCGGTCAGGTTTTCTCCGGAAAGGACACTTCTCTCATGATCCGGCCATCCGCCGGGGAACTCCTCCCTGAGGTATCCGTCGCCCCTGCTCTTGTCGCCCTCCATCACTATCTCGGTTCCATAGTAAAGCTGAGGAATACCCCTGGTGGTCATGATAAAGGAGAGCCCGAGTTTGTACGCCGCAAGGCTGCTGCCGGTCTGGGTATAGAAGCGGGTCATATCATGATTGTCGAGGAAGATCACATTTCTGAAGGGCTCCGGGTAGAGGAAGTCCTGTGACAGCACGTTATAAAGCTTTGACAATCCTTCGGTGGGGTTGGCCTTTACATCGAAGGCCCTGTGTGTGGCAAAGCAGAGAGGCAGGTCTGTCAGGGAGGGGAGGTTCGACTGATAACCGTCACTGTTGATTTTATTCAATGCCCAATAAGAGGCATGAGCCGGGTCATCATACCAGACTTCACCAACGATGAAGAAGCCGGGGAACTCCTCTTCGACCCGTTTTGCCCACCGTGCCATCATCTCAGGCTCGGGGTAGGGGTAAGTATCCATCCTGATGCCGTCGAGGTCACTGTAAGCTATCCACCAGAGGCTGTTTTGTGTGAGGTATGTCTCCACCAGGGGGTTATTCTGGTTAAGGTCGGGCATGGTAATGTCAAACCATCCCTTTTCCATCAGCATGATGTCTCTTTCGGCAGCATAGGGGTCCATGTATGTTGATGCCCTGTAGTTGGTGCGTGTGAACTCATCAAACTGATGTATCCAGTCGTTTGAGGGGAGGTCTTTCATCCACCAGTGAAATGATCCTATGTGGTTGAATATCATGTCCATCACAACCTTCATCCCCTTTTTGTGGGCCTCGGAGACCAGCTGCCTGAACTCCTCGTTTGTGCCATAGCGCGGGTCTGAGCGGTAGAAGTCGGTTGTGGAGTATCCGTGGTATGAATA
>CAZFIF010000213.1:0-3797 GCA_964519065.1 uncultured Rikenella sp. | reverse complement strand
CCCTGCGAGACTGAGAACCCTGATGGCCTTTATCATTGATGTGTCAGGCAGGTGCGGACCGCGACAGAGATCGGTAAAACTGCCCTGGCTGTAAAGAGTGATGGTTCCCTCCTCAAGCTCAGAGATAAGCTCCGTCTTATACTCATCACCCTTGCTGGTAAAAAAATCCATTGCCTCCTGCTTGCTCACCTCCCTGCGCACTATCTTACTGTTCCTGGCGGCCAGCTCCTTCATCTTATCCTCTATGAGAGGCAGATCGGCCTCGGTGATTACCCTTCCTTCTCCCGGATCAACATCGTAGTAAAAACCGCTCTCAATAGCCGGGCCGATGCCAAACTTGATTCCCGGCCACAACGCCTCAAGAGCTTCGGCCATAAGATGCGCCGAGCTGTGCCAGAAGGCATGCCTGGCCTCGGCATCATCCCACTTGTGAAACCTGACGGTGGCATCAGTGGTGACAGGACGGGTGAGATCCCATAACTCACCGTTGACCGTGGCCGAAAAAACATCCGCCGCAAGCCCCCTGCTGATGGAACCGGCAATGTCAAGGGCGGTGACTCCCTGCTCATACTCCCTCACCGAGCCGTCGGGAAACGTAATCCTGATCATATTACCTTTTTTAAATAGTGTGCAAAGATAATACTTTTTGCTCATAATCAGAGGCAGAGACCTGCTGTGAAGAGCTGCTTCAAAGTTCATGGTTCAGTAGAAAAAAATTAATGGCACAGATTTTGGATTTAACAACATAGTACCAAAAACGGCAGTCATGAAAAGATTATTAATTTCAGCAGCAGCAGTAGCAATAATGCTCAGCTCATGTGAAGTCAGCCCCGATGCAGGATTCTTTTCGGATAAGATCCGGGCAGAGATAGGAGAGGAGATCTTCTTCTTCAACAACTCTTTCAACGCAGTGGAATATGAATGGGATTTCGGTGACGGTACATGGTCAGATGCCTATGAACCCATACATTCTTACTCCGCATCAGGAATCTTCACAGTGATCCTCAGTGCCTACTCCAGGACAGGAGAGGTCGACAGGTCTTATCTCGACATCGAGGTGCTCTCACCAACCATGCTCGAGATAGAGGTCCTCGAATGGTATGACCAGTACCCTGTCGCGGGGGCAAGCGTGATACTCTACCCGACGGAGAGTGACTGGGATAATGAGACCAACCCGATCATTGAAGGTTTCACCAACGCTTCCGGTAAGGTGGTCTTCACCAACCTGGGCCCCTACGTTTACTATGTTGATGTGTGGCATCAGAACCATAACAACTACACCCTGAGGTACGAGGATGTGGGTTTCATCAGGACAGACCAGCTCTATAAGAACGAGTTGAACCAGTTTGTGGCATGGGTTGATTACACCGGCGCAAAGAGCAGTACCGAACGCGACAGGAAACAGATTCTGCCCCTGAAGGAGAGAAGCCCGGAGACAGCCGTGAAAAAGTAAAAGAGCGGTATAACAAAAAAATTATGGAAATCTGTCCATGTGAGAAATTTCGCTAAGTTTGTGAGTTAACAAACCTAATCGAAGAAATCACATGGACACAACATTTGCGCTTCATGGAATAGACTACCTCATAATGGCGGTCTATTTCCTCTTTGTACTGGGTATAGGTTGGGCCCTGAAAAAATACATGAAGAATGCCACTGCATTCCTCGAAGCCGGACGTGCAATGCCGGCATGGGTTGCGGGCCTGGCATTCATCTCCACAAACCTGGGAGCCCTCGAGGTAATGGGTATGACAGGCTCAGGACTCAAGTACGGGATGCTGACAACCCACTTCTACTGGATAGGAGCCATCCCGGCAATGATGTTCCTGGCCCTCTTTATGATGCGGTTCTACTACGGGTCGAAGGCCAGATCAGTGCCGGAATACCTTAAGCTTCGCTTTAACGAGAAGACCCGCGCCCTCAATGCCTTCCTCTTTGCGCTCATGACTGTCCTTGCTTCAGGGATATCAATGTATGCACTTGCTATCCTTCTGGAGAATGTGCTCGGATGGAACTTCAACGTCTCCCTCCTGGCATCCGCAGCCATAGTCCTTGCCTACACCTACCTCGGCGGACTCTCCTCAGCTATATATAACGAGGTGCTGCAGTTCTTCATCATCATCATCGGTCTGCTTCCAATGGCGATCCTGGTCATGAGTGATGTGGGCGGCTGGGGAGGCATGCAGGAGAGCCTGGCACCTATAGTTGAAGGAAAGGGTTTTGCTGCCGATACCTGGACCACCACCTGGAAATACACTACAGGCACCGGAACAAACCCGCTGGGGGTGGAGTGGTACGGGATTCTGGCAGGACTCGGCTTCGTGCTCTCGTTCGGATACTGGTGCACCAACTTCCTGATAGTGCAGCGCGCCATGGCAGCTGAGTCGATGACGGCAGCCCGTAAGGTGCCCCTGATCGGAGCCATACCCAAGATGTTCATTCCTTTCCTGATAATAGTACCCGGTATCGCAGCCATGGTACTTCTCAATGATCCGTCCAAGAGCTTCGTCCTTCCCCTGAATGCGGCCGGAGAACCCATTTACGACTATACCATCATCATGCTGCTTAAACAGTATCTCCCCGCAGGAGTGCTTGGCCTGGGTGTGACGGCCCTGCTGGCCTCTTTCATGTCAGGCATGGCCGGAAACGTCTCTGCTTTCAACACCGTATGGACCTATGATATATATCAAAGTTATCTCAGACCGGCAACAGGCGACCAGGATGCTGACGAAAAGCATTATCTGAAAGTGGGCCGGATAACAACCATCGTGGGAGTGCTGGTAAGTATTGCAGCAGCATATATCGCCAGTAAGTTCGGCAATATTATGGACTTCCTGCAGACGGTCTTTTCAATGATTAACGCCCCGCTCTTCGCTGTTATCTTCCTTGGGATGTTCTGGAAACGGTCGACAGGCAACGGCGCCTTCCTCGGCCTGCTGATGGGCTTTGTGGTGGCTCTTGCACATCACGGCCTTACCCAGCCTGAAGGTGCAACTACACTCGTGAAGGGTGGCTGGATAGGTGTTGTCCATACCTATCCGGTTGAGATGGCACAGAACTTCTGGACCGCCATCTTCGCATTCTCGGCAGCAGCCCTGCTGACAATAGTGATATCACTGCTCTCACGTCGCGACAAAACCGACTCCGACCTCAATGGCCTGGTATATTCAATGACACCCAGGCTTGACGACAGCGGCGTGCTCTGGTACCAGAGACCCTGGTTCCTGGCTTTGATCGTGGGAGTCATCATGGTCGTACTCTCTGTATTGTTCTGGTAACCAAAAAACAAATGTCATGCTTGATATAAGACTTCCCATCGGATTAATGTTCTCAGCAGTAGGACTGATCATAACCATCTTCGGCCTTGCCACCATAGGGGATGTGGAACTGTATGAAAAATCACTCAACGTCAATGTGAACCTGATCTCAGGATTGGGAACCCTGGCCTTCGGAGTTATAATGATTTTGCTCTCTGAACCGGTCAGGAAAAAACTGAGAAAAAAGGAGTGATAACTAACTGAAAAAGAGGCTGACCATAGAGTCAGCCTCTTTTATTAATGATGGTCCGTCACTGCGCGAAGACTTTAGCCACAGTTTCCAATATTAAGCCTTCAGCTCGCATCTCGCAGCCAGTCATATAGTTAGAGACAGCAGACTGCTGACCGCCGACCGCCGACTGCCGACTGCTGACTGCTGACTGCTGACTGCCGACCGCCGACTGCTGACTGCTGACCGCCGACTGCTGACTGCTGACTGCTGACTGCTGACTGCTGACTGCTGACTGCTGACTGCCGACTGCT
>CAZFIF010000212.1:0-3844 GCA_964519065.1 uncultured Rikenella sp. | reverse complement strand
ACCTCAGCGGGAACGAGGAGATCTTCGGCATCACCCCCCTGGGTTATCCCCGCCCGGGGTTCAGTAAGTCGGGAATAAAGAAGAGGAAGCCCTTTGAAGAGGTTGTTGAGGTTCTTTAATGCGTGCTCCGGGTAGGCTTCCTGTATGAAACATCGTTAGTTTTTTAGTATTAAATTCCATCCGGATCATGAGAAACATACTGTTATTGATTGCCATACTGGTCTGTCAAACGGGTTACGGACAAAATTTGCCGTTGCTGAAAATAAGCAGTGACCGGCACTATATTGTTACTGAGCAGAATGAACCCTTTTTCTGGTTGGGCGGAACAGCATGGGAACTGATACACCGTCTAGACAGGGAGGAGATTGACAGATACCTGTCTGACAGGGCTGGGAAGGGATTTACGGTGATTCAGACCGTCATCCTGGCTGAACTTGACGGGCTCAATGCCCCTAATGCTTACGGAAATAAACCGTTGATAAACAATGATCCTGAGCGATTGAATGAAAAATACTTTGAATATGTAGATTATGTGCTGGAAAGGGCAGATGAACTGGGACTCTATATAGGTCTGCTTCCGACCTGGGGAGATAAATTCAATTTAAAATGGGGTGCCGGGCCGGAGATCTTTGATCCGGTCAATGCCCTGGTTTACGGGAAATTACTGGCAGAGAGATATACAGGCAGAAATAACATAATCTGGATTCTCGGAGGTGACAGAGCGCCTGAGAATGAGCATCATTATGAAATAATAAGGGCATTGGCAGAAGGGATAAGAAGCGTTGACACCCTGCATCTGATTACTTACCACCCGGTAGGAGGAAAGAAGGCTACGGACTTTTTCCCAAATGATACATGGCTTGATATTGACATGTTCCAGAGCGGGCATAGCAGAATAGCAAGAGAATACTCTTATGTTGCGGATAGCAGGCTGTCGTCTGTGCCCCGGCCCGTCATTAATGGTGAAGCGCGGTATGAAAACATACCTGACCGTTTCTGGGAGGAGAGATCATCTGGATGGCTTGATGATGCAGATGTGCGGGTTTCTGCCTATTGGACTATTCTTGCCGGGGCGGCAGGATATACTTACGGTTGCAATGATATCTGGCAGATGTGGGACACTGGCAGGGAACCTGTCATCAGTGCACGCACCGGATGGCAGGCTGCCCTTCATCTGCCCGGGTCCTCCCAGATGAAATACATGAGATCATTTTTCGAACAGCTGCCATGGCAGAAAATGAATCCAGATCAATCCATTATTTTGAATGACAATCCTGAGGACGAAACCCATATATTGAGTGCAACAGGACCTGACGGAAAATTTGCCGTTGTTTACACACCAACCGGAAAATCTATAAAACTCGACCTTTCAAAGATTGATGCGGAGGTTCTGAAAGCATACTGGTTCAATCCGCGCAATGGCAGTGTAAGGTATATCGGTGATCTCCCGGCTGAAGGATCTCATGAGTTCAAACCCTGGGCTGAAGGACATGGCAGCGATTTTCTTTTGATAGTAATATCAGAGGAGCTGAATTCTGACTTTAAATTCCTGAATAATTAACCACGGGCCTGCATTTTCCCGGCTTACCTGACCGGTGTTTGCCTGCCTCTTTTTCACATAGCATGGTGAATAGGTCAGGATTCTTTGTTAGACTAACGGAAGACGATGACAATCACGGATGGTACAGTGGCAAATGGTTTAACAGCTCTTCGATCTATCGTAATGGAGGGAGCAGTAAGAAAACCGGATTTTCAGTTAAATGTGCCATTAACTTAGTGCAAACAATCTCCCGGTGCCATATTGGGAATTATCTATACGGGCATTCCAACGCTTTCTGTTAATCAGGCATAACTTTGCCAATTCAATGGTAGCGGAAAAATAACGATGAGGAAAATAATATTGACAACGGTTTATGAGGGATTTAACTTTGTTGTACTGATTTATCATATTAACAAAAACAAGGAAACTGAATGGTAACAATGAACCGGTTATTGATAACTTTGATTCTGCTGGCAGTTCTTGTATCTGCCCGGAGCCAGGACACCATACCTGCGGACATTACAATTGACCGTGACGGCATACAGTTGAAGGGGAAGTTTTATCAGGCTGAAGGAGAAGGCAATAAGCCAACTGTAATTCTTTTACAGGGATCACCCGGGAATACTATCGATGTTCTTGGATTGGGGAAGAGACTCTCACAGTTGGGGATTAATGCCATGACATTTAATTACTCCGGGACTCATCAGAGTCAGGGAGAAATGAGTTTTGAAAATTGTCTGGCAGACATAACAGCGGCATTCAGATTCCTTAAAAGTCCTCAGAGTATTCTAACCCACAAAACAGATACTGCCTCAATCTTCCTGGCTGGCTATTCTTTTGGTGGCGGGATGGCAATGACATATGCAGTAAAACATCCGGAGATTACATCCGTAATTTCTATTGCCGGGCCCGACTGGGGAGAATTCTTTGAAGATTACATCAAATATCCCGAAATGAAGAAGAGTGTTGACTCCGGCATCGACAGATCTGTGACAACAGGGATATTCAGATTTGAACCCGGATCTATGCCTAAAGATATTGGTATACCGGGTCTTGAAAAGCTGGATCCGGACTTCTACACAATCAGAAACGTTTCTTATTTGACTAATAAAGATATACTGATCATATGCGGGTGGGATGATTTCCAGATAAGAATGGAAAGACACGCAATACCTTTATACCGGGCCCTTAAGCAGGAGAAAGCACAAAAGGTTCAGATTGCTGCATTTCAGGATGATCATTCTTTCAGCAAGTCAAGGGATATAATGGCACAGGTTTTAGCAGAATGGATTAATAAACGAATGTTTAATTAACCATTAAGAAAATCCCTTTTTAACTCAACTAGCTACTGATGAATTTGGATTTGTTTGGTTTTCAACAAGAAAGGCAGTCATGATGCTTATTTCATAACTGCCTTTTTATCGATGTGGAGATAAGGGGAATCGAACCCCTGACCTTGTGACTGCCAGTCACACGCTCTAGCCAACTGAGCTATATCCCCGTATATTTATGAACTTCCCCGGGAGGGCATCACGGCCCATCTCCCCGAAGCGGTGCAAATATAGAACTTTTTTTCCAAATCACTTTATGCCATTGCGTCGGAGTTGACAAACAATTTTGTAACTTTGAGGTGCCTACAAACAGCATTGACATGGAACTCAAGAAAAACGAAAAGGCAAACCTGGAAAACAAAAAGTCACTGTTTCTGCAGATTGGCCTTATCCTTGCCCTGATCATCTGTATCGTGGCCATCGAATGGACCAGCGGACAGAAAAGGGACTCGATCTTCGACGGCATGACTGAGGAAGCAATCGAGGAGGAACAGATACCTGTTACTGAAGAGACACCACCGGAAGAGATACCTCCTCCCGAGGTGACCGTCACTGACCTTTTTGAGATCGTTGAAGACGACGTGTTGATAGAAAACGAAGTGCGCTTCGAAGACGATGAGACCTCTGAAGACAAGGTGGTGGAGATATACGCTCCCGTACTGCAGGCAGAGGAGGAGGAGACCGAAGATGAGATATTCGTGATCGTGGAAGACATGCCCAAGTTCAGGGGTGGCGATATCAACAAGTTCCGCGAGTGGGTGCAGAAGCGGGTGCGCTATCCAGAGCTGGCCGCCGAGAATGGCATTCAGGGCAGGGTGTTCATCTCCTTCGTGGTTGAGACAAACGGCAATGTGAGCAACGTGACCATCACCCGCAGCGTCGACGCACTGCTCGATGAAGCCGCCAAAGAGGCAGTGGCAGCCTCCCCCAGGTGGGAGCCGGGAATGCAGCGGGGCAGACCGGTGAGGGTGAG
>CAZFIF010000211.1:0-3864 GCA_964519065.1 uncultured Rikenella sp. | reverse complement strand
AGAGGATGAAGTCAAAGGCCATGATCCCGAATATGTCGGAGAAGGAACTCTCATAGATGATGAACTCCTTCTCCCGGTCCTTCAGGCTTCCTGCCGAGGGTATGGCCACGGCGCTGCTGATGATGCCCATCGGGATGGAATTCAGCACTGCTGCTGTGCCCGAATAATCGAAAAGACGAACCAGTATGAAAGCCGAGGCAGCAGTAACCAGTATCAGAAGTGTAAGGGCCGACAGAACCGATTTCTGCAGCAGTACTGCCTTCTTTTTCTCAAGCTTCAGGTCGAGGCTGGCATCCATGACGATCAGGATAAGCCCCAGCGTGCCTATTACAGGCAGAACCGGCTGCATATTCGGGATGATAAACCCTGTCGATTCCGTTATCACCTGTAAAAGGATACCAAGCCCGATCAGCATGATCACTCCCGGAATCTTTGAATACTTGCTCGTAATGTCAAACAGATACGAGAGTATCACTATGATGCAGAGTACTAATATTATATAGTTCGTCATGCCGATTCTTTCTGTCCCGGTGCCTTCAGTCAAAATCTTTATCCTAACTTAATCCTGAAATACCGGCCCGACGCCAAAGGTAAACAAAACATGCCAAATCAATAAAAGGCGCCCTACGGTGGCGAGGACAGAAAATATACGGGATGGTGAAAGAAATCATCTCAGTCTAAAGCGGATCAAACGGTAAATATTAATTTTGTCAATACCTAATAAGCAATACGATGAAATTAGTTCGATTGGTTTCAGTTGCAGTGATCATGATGCTTGCTGCGTCGTGTTCATCTTCGGTCAGCTTCCCTGTCTCAGCAGTTGCTCCTGCGGCAGATATCATCGCCTCCGTGAAGCAGGATAAGAACCGTAATTTCGAGGTGACGGTCACGGCCAGGAACCTGGCTGATGCAGAGAGAATAGCTCCCGGAAAAACTACCTACGTGGTCTGGGTGGTCACAAAAGAGGGCGAAGTTAAGAACCTGGGGCAGCTTGACGTGAAGAATGCCAGAACCGCGTCGCTGAGCTCGCTGACTGCCTTTGAATTCAGTGAGATATTCATTACTGCCGAGGAGGCTGGTGATGTCTTCTTCCCCGCCGGAATAGAGATCTCAAGAGCAAAGATGAAAAAGAAAAAGTAGGCTGCTGCCTCAGCAGGATCGGCATTTGCCGGGCAATAAATAATAAGCTGCTTCCCATGCAGTTAGGGGGCATGATCAGTGATTAACAGCAAGCTGATGTTTTTCAGGTACTGGACTTGTCCGGAGAGATGCATCGCCCCGATGTTCTCCTGGGTCTGCGACTTTTATTTCTGCAGAGAGTAGAGGTACCTGATCTCCTCTGCCCACAGCGACTCGTCGGGGGTCTCCAGGATCAGCGGTATGCCGTCAAAACGCGGATCGTTCATTATCAGGGAAAAGATCTCATCGCCCAGCTCTCCCTTGTGGAGGCTGTCGTGCCTGTCGACGCGCGTGCCAAATGCCTTCTTTGAATCATTGAGGTGCATGCCGCGCAGGTATTTAAATCCCACTATGCGGTCAAACTCTTCAAACACTTTTCTGAAGCCCTCAGCATCAGAGATATCATAGCCTGCTGTGAATGAATGGCAGGTGTCAATGCAAACCCCCACCCTGCTCTTGTCTTCCACCCTGTCAATGATGTGCCGCAGGTGTTCGAACCGGTATCCGAGGTTAGTGCCCTGTCCTGCAGTGTTCTCAATAACTGCAGTTACTCCGTTACTTTTTGAGAGGGCTATGTTGACCGACTCAGCTATCAGGCTGAGGCACTCCTCCTCCGTCATCCTGTTGAGATGGCTTCCGGGATGGAAATTCAGCCTGTCGAGGCCCAGCTGTTCGCATCTCTTCATCTCATCATTGAAGGCATACCGTGAACGGCCCAGTCCTTCCGGGTCAGGATTGCCAAGATTGATCAGGTAGCTGTCATGCGGCAGTATCTGGTGAGGCTTATAATCATATTTCTCACAATTATTGCGAAAGGCATCTATGCTCTTCGTTGTCAGCGGCGCCGCGACCCACTGGCGCTGGTTCTTGGTGAAGAAGGCAAAGGCCTTCGCTCCTATCTCATGGGCATTCAGCGGGGCATTCTCAACCCCTCCCGCTGCGCTTACATGGGCACCTACATATTTCATTTATACTGCTGTTTATTATCTGTCGATCAAAGGTTTTTCATAGACAAAGATATCGGAGAATCCAAGACCTGCAAGCTCCGGGTAGTAAGGATAGGTCTCCTCCCTGGTGAAGAAGCCGGTCACCACCACCCTGTAGCTGTCCCAGTCCTCAATTATCTCCACAGGCAGGTTGAGCCTCCGCTCTATCTTTTTCTTCGCCCTCTCGGCGTCAGACAGTTTACGATAGTTGCCTGCATGCAACAGGAATCGCGGCTGGGGTGCCGGCGGCGGCGGTGGCACAATCTCTTCCTTAAACTCAGGAGGCCCCGGAGCAGCCTCTGCGGGCTCGGGCACTACCTGCGGCACCGGTATCTCTTTCATGACGGGCTCTGCCGCTACCCCTGCAGCCTCAGGAATAACTACGGGTGCTACCGGCACCAGTCCCTCTTCAGTCTGGTGCAGCACCAGAATATCAGTGAAGCCGCGATCCTGTAGCAGCGGTATGAATTCACGTATCTCAGTGGTATCTGCAAAGCCGGTGACCTGCACCTTCCATAGGCCCTCATCCTGCCTTACCGTTACAAGCTTTTCTGCCGCAGCAAGAAGCCTGTTGCTTATTGCCTCCGTCTCTTCGGCCGTCTCAAAGGCGCCAAGCTGCAGGGTGTTGCCCGAGATCACCATTGGAATGACAGGCCTCTCGGTGATCGTCTCTCTCACCACCGCAAGAGAATCCTCCCTGCCGGTGGTAATCCATTCTCCCTTCACCGCCTTGTTGGTGATAACCCATATTTCAGTAATACCCTGTCCGTGTATTACAGGAATATATTTTTCAAGATCATCACGGTCGTCAAAGCCTGTTATACGCACCTTCCAGAAGCCGTCCTCCTCGAAGAGCTCAACGTTCTTGTCAAGGGCGCCCTCCACCTTCTGCTTCATGATCTCAGCGTAGAGCTTGTTTCGGAAGGCCCCGAACTGAACGGCATAATAATCTTCCGTTATCGTCACCAGCTCACGTGTCACCTCGTGTATCACCAGGTACGCAGTGTCAGTGGTTACCACCCTCTCCGGCGTCGGAACAGGAGCGACGGGAATAGTATCGGTGGCTGGTAACAGTTCAGTCGCAGGAACAGAGACTGTGTCGGCTTCCATGGCAGGTTCAGGAACGGCAATAGTATCAGCCACCAGAGCCTTTTTCCTGAGGGTAAAGTCAAGTCCTTCGATATAGTCGCCCTCCAGGTTAGTCATTATACTGAAGAGCCGTGAATCTGGATCGGAGGTCATTCCAAGCCTTTTCAACTGCGCAGTGTCAACATGCACCTTGTAGGCTCCCGGCGCCAGGCCGAAGTAGCTGAAATATCCATCCTCCTCTGTTATTGTCTTAGCAATCAGGTTGCCTTCGCTGTCAGTGAAATTCACGATTATGCGGCTCAGTCCGGCCCTTCGGCCCTCCTCCTCGACTGTCACTGTACCCGAGGCTTCACCGGAGACGTTAACGGGTATCTCAATCAGCTTGAGCATGTTGGCATCCACAACCACCGCTATTGATTTTTTAGGTATCCGCCATGATATGTTGTCGAAGTTGCCTTCGTCAACCTCAATGAAATGCCTTACATATGGCTCGAGGCCAAGAATGTGAATAATGGTATCTCTCTCGCTGCGCTCCACCCTGCCGCTGTTTGATCTGAGGTTGATGCCTGCTGCTTTCGGTTCTCCCGCATCGCGCCTGCCGTTGGCATTC
>CAZFIF010000210.1:0-3918 GCA_964519065.1 uncultured Rikenella sp. | reverse complement strand
TATTCGGGATCATGGCCTTTGACTTCATCCTCTTCAACCAGGGAGACCTGTCGGGCGGGATACCCCATTATCTACTTCTGGCTTTGATCACGGTGGTGGTGGCCATTGCAGTCTCCTCGGGCCTGGCCATGCTGTTGCACAAGATAAAATACCATATCAACTACATCATCATCATGACGGTGATGGTGCTGGTATATTCACTGGCAAAGATGTATCATCTACCCGCGCTGCTGCTGGTCCTGGTCTTCGGGCTTACCCTTTCCAACAGTGAGCTCGGGGAGCACACTCCGATCAACAGGTATGTCGATTTTGACAAGTTCAGGAAAGACATTGAAGCGTTTAAGAAAATACTTGGTGAGTTTACGTTCCTGGTAAGGTCTTTCTTTTTCATAATTTTCGGGTATTATACCTCTCTTGAAGGCATCTTTTACCCGATGAATCTCCTGATAGCTTTCTCTGTTACCGTAGGTATACTGGTGATAAGATGGTTGTTCCTCTGGTTTGTGCTGAAGGAGAAGAGTCCTTCACTGGTTCTCTTCGCTCCGCGCGGGCTGATAACCATCCTTCTGTTTATCAGCATTCCTTCGGCCTATATCATCCCGGAGATCAACACTGAGGTGATCACCCTGGTAATACTGATGACCATGCTGACAATGATGCTGGGCAATATCATCTCCCCGAAAAAGAGGGAAATGCCCTCATTGCCTGAGACGGAGCTGCCGGAAGTCGTTACTGAAAGTTTGCCTGAAGACGAAGAACAGGAGACGGTGCAAATACAGTAAGGGAGAGTTATTCTTTTAATTGGCAATACTACGGTCAGTCTGTTACAGCCCAATTCAATTGCATAGTTCTCATTTTCAACAGTTTCCTGACCGGCCTCTTTCCTCACACCTGCCATCCGGTTACAGGTAATATTGAGTTTATAAACTGTCTCAAAACTCCTGTGGTTTGTCGTGCTTGATGAAGGTTCTGCTTTCCAGTTCGCTGAAGGCGAGGTTCAGTTCTTCCTGTGTGTTCATGACTATAGGGCCTCCCCAGGCGACAGGTTCCTGCAGCGGCCTGGCAGCGATAAGGAAGAATCTGGCTCCTTCGGGCCCTGCCTTGACAATTACCTCATCAAAGTCAGCGCTCTCTGGGGAAGAAGCCGTCATCAGCATTGCACATGCCTTTTCCTCAAAGTTTTCCAACGCTTCATCAGCGGCCAGGGTTCCATCTATCAGGTAGAGAAACATGGTCTGGTCGTTGGGTGTTTCCGCGTAGCTCCAGGTGCTGCCAGGAGCCAGGGCTACATCCAGGTACTGGACCTTGACATATTCGCCCCTGACAGCCCCCGGCTTGTTTTTAAAATTGCCTGACAGCACTCTTACTGTAGCGTTTTCTTCGCTGACCACAGCCACATCCTGCTGCCTGATATCACGGTAGGCCGGCTGAGTCATCTTATCCTTCTTCGGGAGGTTGACCCATAGCTGGCATCCCAGCATTCTTTCTGAGGCCCTGGGCATCTCCTGGTGTATGATGCCTGACCCGGCGGTCATCCACTGACATTGCAGATCCCCTATTACGCCCTTATTTCCCAGGCTGTCTCCATGTTCAATGTCGCCCTTAAGCAGATAGGTGACTGTTTCTATGCCCCGGTGGGGATGCCATGGAAACCCTTTAATATAATCCTCGGGATCTGAAGAATCAAATCCGTCCAGCATCAGAAACGGATCAAAATCCCTGATTGTTCTGTACCCCAGAACCCTGCGCAAACGAACACCTGCACCATCAACAGCATGCTGTCCTCTTACAGCCTGTGTAAACCTCCTTCTTGACATATTTTACAGTTTTGTAATATTACCGGGTAAGTTTATTGAAATAATTTTTAAGTGTAACTATCCTCCCCGGCTGTTTTGTTATCAGGGTCAGTATTATCACTCGATTTATACGGATTTTTTGTAATTTGTTAACCGTTTATTGATAACCCGATAAATTGTCCTTCATGAAAAAGTTTAGTTTTGTTGTCCTTACAGTATTTATCATTCTCCCGGTCATCTTTGGTTCTTGTGAACTGCTTACGAGCAAGAATGATTGTGATGCCACAAAAATGGAATCCACCCAGGAGCCTGTTGTCTATATCAAGGCCCTGCCTAATCTAAGCCTGACACTTGGAGATAAATCCATGATATATTCTGACAGAATTACAATCTCCGGAAGCATACGCAAGATATACTGCAGCGGAAAGGAAAGCGGAAATTTCACTTATAACACTACGTTTTACGTTGACAATCAGATGTCAGTAAATGATTTCTGGCTGCCCCAGCCATATCAATATAAATTTGACAATACCAAAGATAAACTTGTTGTAATCTGTCATGCCAAAGTCTTTTTTGACAATGGCAAGATCTATGAATCCTCAGAATGTTTCGGCGAGTTTTATTACGAGGATATTTTACTGGACGCCAACGAATTTAAGTACCATATTGATATTCTTTTAAGCAGCAACCTCCAGTGGTATGAGGTAACCTCAAAATAGTGTATTGCCAGGATGCAGGAGCGTTATGAATCTGTCCCCTGGCTGATATAACCGGGCAGTCAGGATGAGAAATTAAACCAATCATCTGTACTGCAGGGAGGTGATATACCAGGGAGTGTTTCTGTTAATTATTTCAGTAAACCTGCCTGACTGCAGGGAGTGCGAGCCGGTCAGAAGAGCGGCTCGCGGGTCAGTTTTCAGAACAGGTTTGTGATTTTAGGTCACTGCCCCATTAACCTGACTATAAAACGACGAGAAAACTGCGGACGTGCCAGGGCATCTGTAAATCCTGTCTTTATTATCTCCATGGCCTTCTCTTCACCGTATTCCTTACTCAGAGGCGGAAGAAACGCATATGCCCCGGGAGTACTGACCATCGGATCCATGAGGTATATATAAGTATAGGTTCCGTCATCGTTGGCTATAAGGGGCTCCAGCATCCGGGCAGTCCTGGCGGCCGGGCTGTTCTCTTTCCGGGCTATCCGGATGAGGTCAAAGCTGAATTTTTTGAAGTCATCCACCTTATCTGCCTTGATATAGTTATAGATGATCCATATCGTGTCATTATCAACACTCCTTGCTATTGGCGGAGGATTATCCGAGTTCGGTATGTCACGGAATATTTTGAATTCTTTGCCAACCTTCTTCCATATGACTATGTATTTGCCATTGTCAACGGCAAAATTGTCGCCGGCAAAAATGGTGTATTTACCATACTCAATCACTTCGTTGCCGCATCCGGAGACGTCTGTAGTCTCAAGTTTGACATTATTGATGCCGGCATTGATTGCACCCTGCCAGTAGGCTACTATATTGTCAATTCCTGACATGGCGGGAGCCCCAGGGACCATAAGCTGTGCGTCAGCCGTGTAGAATGACGCGAGATCATCAGCATTGCCACTACGGAAGGCATCAATAAACTTGCTGTTCATCTCTTCAATGCTGCTTTTCAGTATGGCATTTTCCTGTCCTGATGCGGAGATGCATACTGGCAGGATGAGAACAACCATGACCGCGCAGGCCAGGTAAGAGTGTAGCGCTTTCAGCACAATTGTCTTCATAGCTTTTCAGATTAGTTGTTACTAAAGATTTATCAGATAAAATTACGCTATTAACATGAAACAGAACATAGTATTTGTACCAAAAGGGACCCCTGGCGTTCCAAATTGCGTTGGTGTTACAGCGTCGGTAAAAAAAGAAAACAGTTCACTTGAATGACTGAAAAAAATTACCCAAGTTTGTTTTGAGTTTTTACCCGTTCAAACCATCCTGAATAAAATCAGACAACATTTACAGCCCTATGAGTACAACCACGACAAAATTATCCGTGAAGGAAAAGATCGGATACGGCCTTGGCGATACGGCTTCGCACTTTGTATGGGACATGGTGGGCTTCTGGATCC
>CAZFIF010000209.1:0-3942 GCA_964519065.1 uncultured Rikenella sp. | reverse complement strand
TGCCTGTCACGGCACCGACAGTGCCACGGGCAGAATCTTGCCGTTGAAAAACTTATGACCGTTCACTGCAAAATCTGCAATAAATGCACCCATTTCGGCAGGGGAGACAGGTGCGGTAAACCCCGGAAAAGCTTTGCTTAACATCTCAGTCTGGACAGCACCCGGACAAAGACAGTTGAAAGAGATACCCCTGTCGGCATATTCCGCTGCAAGAGACTCGGTTAGAATGGCAAGAGCCCCCTTGGTTGCACTGTACATCGAGAGCCCGTTAAACTTAAGACTGCCCTGAAATCCCCCCATGCTGCCTATGTTTACAACATGTGAACCCCTGCCAAAAAGAGGCAATAACTCCGAGATGAGAGCCGCGGGCCCGGTGAAATTGACAGCAACGGTTGAGGCAACCTCCTCTTCGGTGTGCAGCTCAAACGGCTTGTTCACAAGATAACCGGCATTATTGATCAGGATATCAATACTGCCAGGATTGACGCTGAGGCTGTTTTTAAGCTCTCTGAGCGATTCGCGGGATGCAGTAATGTCGAAAGGCATGGCTACTATATTTCTGTTCTCACACTCCTCTGCAAGGCTTCTGAGAGCCTTTCCATTCCGGGCAATGACAAATACCCGGTTCTGAGGGCTTCCTGCCAGCCTGAGAGCTGCCTCGCGTCCAATGCCGGAAGATGCACCAGTAATAATAATATTCATCTCGAAATCAGTGATTTAATTATTGTTCCAGATTTTTGATCGGCAACTACTGCCGTAAATGTACTATTTTTCACTTTATTTGTAGCCTCAAAATGAGAGACGTGCACAACAGCATAAAGAGATGCATGACATTGCTTTCGGCAGTGCTGCTTCTGATGTCGGCTTCCGCCCAGGATCCGGAATTCAGGACAGAAGAGCCGAAGCCTCCGGCTCTGCAGCGCTTCTATATTGGTGGGTCATTTGGACTCCAGTTCGGTACGGTGACAAACATCGAAATCTCACCGATGGTCGGTTTCTGGCTGCTCCCCCGGGTTGCCGTGGCGGCAGGACCCTCCTTTCAGTATCTCAAAGCCCCGGGAGTAGGAACAACAGTATTCGGAGGAAGAACATACCTGCAGTTGGCACTGGTTAAGGACCTCAGTAACCTGATACCTGTGGGCGCAGGGACCGGGATATTTGTCCAGGGAGAATATGAACTGCTGAGCGTTGAAAAGAGATATGTTACACTGGTCTATGAAGATGAGGGACGGGTCAGCAGCGGTAACTTTCTTGCAGGAGCGGGCATCTCCCAGCGAACCGGAAGAAGATCAAGCCTGAACATCACTTTCCTGTGGTGCGTCAGTAACGACAAGTATGAACTCTACAGTAACCCGGTTATCAGATTTGAGATGTATTTCTGATTTAGATAGATATATTTAATATGAATAAAAACAAGTTATTATGAAGATTGAAAATAACAAATGTGCTTCTCTGATATACACTCTCCATGAGAATGATTCAAAAGGAAGAGTAATAGAAGCCGTAGAAGAGTCTGCACCCCTGACTTTTGTTTTCGGATCGGGCAGAATGCTTCCTTCATTTGAGGCCAACCTGGCAGGACTGGAAGAGGGTGCGGCATTCGATTTCAGGCTGGCAGCAGTAGATGCTTACGGTGAGAAGCGTGAAGAGATGATCATAGATCTCCCCAAGAATATCTTTGAGGACGAGGGTGTTCTCAGGAGCGAGGTATGCTACGTCGGGAACACTGTTCCAATGATGGATACTCAGGGTAACAGGATGAACGGTGTTGTACTTGAGATTGGCGACTCTTCCGTGAAGATGGATTTCAACCATCCCCTGGCGGGAACTGACCTTCACTTTACCGGTAAAATAGTTGGCGTGAGGGAAGCTACGGCCGAAGAACTTATGGGACCCTCAGCGGGAGGCTGCTCATCATGCGGCAGCAAAAGCAGCGGCTGCGGCGGCGACTGCGGCTGATAATAAGGATTTGCGATTTACTACTGCCTGATGCAGTCCAGATGCTCCCGACTTCATTGTGACAGGTTCGTGTACGGGATTGATTATCCTCCTCTGTCGGCAGCTCATACAGCTGACTGAGGTCCCGGCACTTCGTGAACGGGATTGATCCTCCTCTTTCCCCGGCGGTTTAAACTGCCGACTGGCAACTGCCTGCCTATACCCTCAACTCTTCACCCTCGGACTTGGCAATGATCACTGCTCCGCAGGTGTCGCTGTATACATTGATTACCGTCCGGAACATATCGAGTAACCGGTCAACTGCCAGAACCAGACCTATTCCTTCAAGCGGGAGCCCTACGGCATTGAGGACCACAGCCATCATCACCAGGCCGGCCATCGGTATGCCCGCTGATCCTATGGCCGCCAGCAACGCGGTGAAGACCACTATAATCTGCTGCCCCAATGTCAGGTCAATGCCATAAGCCTGGGCAATGAACATCACCGCCACACACTCGTAGAGAGCTGTGCCGTTCATATTTATCGTGGCACCCAGAGGCAGGGTGAAGCTGGCAATCTTGTTCGAGACACCGTCCCTGTTCTCAACAGTCTCCATCGTAAGAGGAAGGGTGGCATTCGACGACGATGTTGAAAAAGCTGTCAGTATTACCGTGGTCATATTCTTCAGGTGTTTCATCGGGTTGGCCCGGCCAAGAAATCTGACCAGAACCGGCAGTGTGACCAATCCCTGGATAAGAAGCCCCAGCAACACCGTCAGAAAGTACATCCCCATGCTTCCTATTATCTCACTTACCTGGTTGCCGATAATTATCTGCTGCGAGATCACTTTTGCCAGGATGCTGAATACGCCAAGAGGAGTGAACATAATAATGAAAAGGGTGATCTTCATTATCACATCCAGAATCGCATTCAGCACATCAAGAAGCGCTACCCTCGACTTCTCACCCACACGGGTGATGAAGAATCCTGACAGAATGGCAAAAAAGATGATCGACAACATATGCGCTTCAGCCATCGCCTTGATGATATTCGTCGGCACAATGTTGATGAGCGTCTGCCCGAAGCTCTCCCTGCCGGTCGAAATATCCTCCACAGGCACAGTAAGCCCCAGATCAGCCCCGACGCCCGGCTTGAAAAGCTGAACGAGAAGAAAACCGATTACAATTGCAATAAAGGTCGACAGAACATAGTACCCCAGAGTCTTAAGCCCCAGACGCCCCAGGTTCTCGGCAGTGCCGACATTCGCTACCCCGGTGGCAACGGAACAGAAAATAAGCGGAACGATAACCATGTTGAGCCCCCGGAGAAATACCTCCCCCATCCAATTCGTGTATTTCGTAAGATTCGGGAAGAAATACCCGAAAAGTCCGCCAAGCACAAGCATAATCAGTATCTGCCAGTGAAGTGCGAGAGTGAATCTTTTTTTGACCATCTGATGTAAATTTTTATGGGAGCAAGGCAGCATGTATGCTTCCTGACCTTTGACCGGCTGAAGATAATCAAAAGATTATTCCGAAAAAGATGTTTTAAATTATCTCTCCTGAATAAAAAATTCCCGGACAGCAGGAGGGATCAACCAAAAAAATCAATTCTCAGACACTTCGTGGTTATAACCCCTGCCTCTTGATACTTTGCCCTGCTTTCCGAATCCTTAAGCGGCCTGAAACAACCGAATTACAGATGTAAACAGAGGAAACCGATCAATAATTGACAGATGTAATTACATTTGTAAACGATCTTGAGTTAGAGATGTAAAGTATATTTACCTCATCTCAATTTACTTTACTAATAATTTGATTATCAATACTATAAATTAATCGATATGAACCCGTGATTAACCGTATAATCAGCCTGGTGGCACTATTCGTTTAGAATCGTACAGATAATTAGTGATAATTAACACATAATCAGTACTTATACTAATCTAAACTCAAGCCTTAATTCAATGTTTTATGCTCATAAAACTCTATTATGTTACCTCCA
>CAZFIF010000208.1:0-3945 GCA_964519065.1 uncultured Rikenella sp. | reverse complement strand
CCACAATGCGGTAGTCGCCGGTGAGGCCTATACGGTAGTCGGCACTGTAGGGATGGCGTTTGCCCGTCATGCGCATGTCGTCACCACGGCTGAGAGTTATCTTCACCGGTCTCTCCATCAGTGAGGCGGCGAGGGCGGACATGACCGCCACGAAGGTGGCCTGGTCCTCCTTGCCTCCGAAGGCCCCGCCCAGGCGTGCCACATCCACCTCCACACGGTTCATGGGTAGCGCCAGCACCCTGGCGGCTATCTTCTGCACCAGCGTCGGCCCCTGGGTGGATGAGTGAATCCTGATGGATCCGTTGTCTGCAGGGTAGGAATATGCCCCCTGGGTCTCCAGGTAGAGATGCTCCTGGCCGCCGGTGTCGGCCCTCCCTTCGAAGATATGTTCACACGCATCCCAGGCAGTGGCTACGTCACCCATGCGGAAGGTGCGGGAGGGAATGAGGAAATGACCCTTTGTGGCAGCCTCCCGGGGATCGGTCACAGCTTCCAGTTCACTGATCCCGATCTTTATCAGCTTCACCGCCTTGCGCGCTGCCAGCTCCGTGTCAGCCACTACCAGCGCCACAGGCTGACCGCGGTAGTGCACCTCATCAACGGCAAAGAGGGTCTCGTCAGAGATGATTCCCCCGATATCATTCTTGCCGGGGATATCTTCATGTGTGAAGATACGCCACACGCCCGGCACGGCGAGAGCAGCTGAAAAATCGAGGCTGGTAATCTTCCCGTGGGAAGAGGGCGAGCCGAAGATGACACCGTAGAGAGTATTCTTCAGTACCGGTATGTCATCAAGATAGTGAGACCTGCCTGTGGTGTGGCCTATTAGATCCGGGTTATTCATAGCTCGTCTATACTCAGGTTCAGTCTTCCCGGAAAGAGTTTCAGGAAGTGTGCCAGGAAGAGCTGGCGCAGAAGCAGCCTCTTGTACTCCTTGCTGCCCCTTACATCGCTGATGGGCGAGATCTCCTCCTGAATGACCTTATTGGCCTGCATCAGGGTCTCTGCATTTACCTTACGTCCGGTCAGGAATGCTGCACTGCCGGTCAGGTACAGGGGAACAGGACTCACCCCTCCGGCGGAGAGGTGGCATTCACTGATGGTGTCGCCCTCCATCCGTAGCGATATAGCACTGTTGACGCTGGCTATGTCAAGATGGGTGCGCCGGCTTACCTTCTCAAAGCTGAAGAGGGGAGGATCATTGCTGCAGTTGAAGGCTATGCTTTGTATATATTCCCCCTCCCTCATGTCAAGCTTCTTGTAGGCGAGGAAGAGATCTTTCAGGGATACCGTTCTCTCCTGCCGGCCGTCGGTGAGCATCACATCGGCATTGAGGGCCAGGAGCATGACAGATATGTCCCCTATGGGAGAGGCGTTGACGATATTACCCCCGACGGTGGCCATGTTCCTCACCGGCTCGGAGGCGATAAGCTGAACAGCGGAGGCGAGATCCGGCAGATGCCTCATTAACATCTCAGAACGGTTCAGCTCGCTGACTGTTACCGCTGCGCCTATTACGCACCTGCCGCTCTCAGCGGTAATACCCCTGAGCTCCTTCCTCCCGAGAAAAGTGACTGTGGCGGTCTCTGCCAGGAGGTCCGCCTTCTGAACCATCAGGTCGGTTCCGCCACCGATGCCCCGTGCTCCTGCCGTCTCCGGGGGCAGCGGCGGGATCTTTACAAGCCTCTCAGCTATGGAGAGAAAGTAGGCTGGCAGTTCTCCCCTGTCCACCAGCCAGCTGACAGGATCAGACAATGGCTTGCCGGCAAGGGTGGCAGCTATCGCTGCTGCGGCTTTCTCAATCGACTTATATCCTGTGCAGCGGCAGATGTTACCACTGACAGAGGCTATGGCAGTCTCAAGGGTGGTCGGCCTGGCTTTGAGGCTCTCGGCCGTCAGTGACATCACTATGCCCGGCGTACAGAAACCGCACTGTGTGGCGCTGGTCTCAACGATAGCCCGCTGTACGGTTGAGATTGTTCCGGTGTTGATGCCCTCCACGGTGACAATATGCCTGCCGTGTGCATTGACAAGAGGCATCAGGCATGAGACGGCACTGCTGTAGGAGACCCTGTCGCCGTCAAATGTGCCCACAAGAACGATACAGGCACCGCAGTCTCCTTCACGGCATCCCGTCCTGGTGCCGGTAAGACCCATATCATACCTTATGAAGTCGAGCAGGGAATAACCGGACGGCCTGCCGGTGCTGATCGTCTCATCATTGAGGATGAATGTTACCATATACAAATATATTCAATCGGGATTTATTTTACCTTTGATTTCCCGGATAATTACCCGCCATCATGGAAAACATCAGTCAGAAGATCAGAGAACTCTCGGAGAGATACAGCGATTATACAGCCAGCAACCTCTCCAAACTTGTCAGGATACAATCGTTGACAACCAGGGAGAAGGAGGTGCAGATGGAACTCAGGAGGCAGATGGAGGAAGCCGGTTTTGACGAGGTTCGCATTGACGGTCTTGGTAATGTCATCGGAAGGATAGGCAGAGGGAAGAAGGTGCTTGCCATTGACGGTCATATGGATACCGTTGACCTCGGTGCAATGCGCAACTGGAGCTTTGACCCACTGGGCGGCGAGATACGCGACGGTTATGTTCACGGTCGCGGTACCGTGGACCAGAAGGGAGGGCCTGCTGCCTTTGTCACGGCAGGACGCATACTGAAGGAGCTGGGCTTCGACGGGGATGCCACAATCTACTTCACAGGGACGGTTATGGAGGAGGACTGCGACGGTCTCTGCTGGAAATATATCATCGAAGAGGATAAGATCAGCCCTGACATGGTCATCATTACCGAGCCCACAAACCTGAACCTCTACAGGGGCCAGAGAGGCAGGATGGAGATGCAGGTCCATTTTCACGGTGTCTCATCACACGGCTCGGCCCCGGAACGAGGAGTCAATGCTATCTATATGGCATCACGGGCGGCACTTGAAATAGAAAAACTAAATGAGAGGCTTGCCGGTGATGAGTTCCTGGGCAGGGGAAGCATTACGGTCACCGAGATGAAAACAGAGGGCCCCTCACTCTGCGCGGTGCCCGACTATGCCAGGATACACCTCGACAGGCGACTGACGGCAGGGGAGACGCGCGACAGCGCCGTGGCGGAGATAGAGGAGATCATCAAGGGGATGAATGCAGAGGTGAAACTTATAACCTACCGAGAAAAGGCTTATACCGGGCTGGAATACGGCATGGAGAGCTACTACCCCACATGGAAGACAGATGAAGAACACATATCGGTGCAGACGGGTATCAGGGTATACGAAAGCCTGTTCGGAAGAAAGCCGGTGGTGGACAAGTGGACCTTCTCGACCAACGGCATCATGACCTGCGGGACATTCGGGATACCGACAATAGGCTTCGGACCGGGGAACGAGGTGCTGGCACATGCACCCGATGAGAAAGTGCCGGTCAGCGACCTGGTTGCTGCCTCGGCATTTTATGCTGCATTTGCATTTGATTTTGCCGGAAAGAGATGACCTTGTTGCCTCCCCGACACCTGCCGCTAAGGATATCGATATGCTCGCTACGGCTGGCGCCTGGCAGATTTCCAATGAGTTGGCAGTCGATTAATAACCCGGAGAGAGAAAAAAATTAATTGAACAACAGAAATCAGCAATATGAGCCTGAAGGAAAAGATTGAAAAGATAACCGGAACAAGCGCGGGACTCCACGGCAAGGATTTTCTCCTTACCTGGGAGAAGAGCCTGGCAGACCTTAACATGGTGCTGGATATTGCGGCGGTGCTCAGGGAGATGCGGCATGCGAACATCTCACCGAGGCTGTTTGATTCGGGACTGGCCATCTCGAACTTCCGCGACAAATCGACGCGTACACGCTTCTCATTTGCCTCGGCAGCCAACCTGCTGGGACTGGCGGTGCAGGATCTTGACGAGGAGAAGTCGCAGATAGCCCACGGTG
>CAZFIF010000207.1:0-3957 GCA_964519065.1 uncultured Rikenella sp. | reverse complement strand
CTTAGCAGCACAATCCGATGAGCTGCTTCACCATCTCCGTGGATCCGCAGTAGAAGGGAGATCGCTGGTGGAGCGATTCAGGAGGTATGGCCAATATCCTCCTCATGCCGTCAGTTGCCAGTCCGCCTGCCTGCTCAATGATGAATGAGACAGGATTGCATTCATAAACCAGCCTCAGCTTCCCGGAGGGATAGCTTATCGACGGGGGATATAGAAAGATGCCTCCGGTGAGCAGGTTGCGATGGACATCCGATACCAGCGAGCCAATGTAGCGGGAGATATAGGGACGCCCTGACGCAGGGTCATTCTCCTGACAGTATTTGATGTATCTCTTTACCCCGTCAGGGAATTTGATATAGTTACCCTCGTTGACTGAATATATTCTGCCTGCCAGTGGAGTCCTGATATTCGGATGCGAGAGACAGAACTCCCCGATGGTCGGATCCAGGGTGAAGCCGTTGACGCCGTTGCCCGTGGTGTAAACCAGCATGGTTGAGGAACCGTAGATAACATACCCGGCAGCCACCTGCCGTATTCCCTCCTGAAGGAAGTCCTCCACGCCCGGCTCGGCATCACGCTCGCTTACACGCCTGTAAATAGAGAAGATAGAGCCGACGGATACATTATAGTCTATATTTGATGAGCCGTCAAGAGGATCCATGCAGACAACATACTTGCCCCGGCGTGACAGCTCCCCCGTGAAGATGACCTCATTCTGATTCTCCTCTGAGGCAACACCACAGCACTCGCCGGAAGCTTTCAGGGCGTCAATGAATACCTCATCGGCATAGCGGTCCAGCTTCTGCTGCTCCTCACCCTGGGGATTCTCGCCCCCTGAGCGACCGAGGATCTCTACCAACCCTGCCTTCCGGATCTTCGCGTTGACCATCTTTGCTGCAGTGCCGATATGATGAAGCAGACTGGAGAGCTCACCGCGCGCATACGGGAAATCCTTCTGTCTCCTGATGATAAAGTCATTCAGGCTGATGATGTCATAGCTTGGCATGGCGGGATATATTAATATACGGGTGATCAGTTGAGGTCAGCCCTGAAGGCTGCCCGGTAGGCGTATACCTTTCCGAGGTTATTATAAAGCTCATAGCCGAAGGTAACTGATTTGGCTCTCTTATGCAAACTGTTTGCAGCAGGAAAGTAGTACCACTCTTCGGTAAAGGAGAGTTTGCCTATCAGTGACCTGTCATCGCCGAAATCGTGCTCTATCTCCTTTACGTCGTCAGCGGATAGCGCCTCGCCGCTGTGATAGTCATAAGCCGTCATGGTGCCGTCATAAATGAGTTCAAAGATCCTGTCTACAAAATCCGCTCCCCGGTAACCGGCAACTTTCTCCGTCTCCCAGGGATCACCTTCGGGATCAGGTTTTATTATCACCTCGGTGACGATGCCACTGGCTACCAGGATGGCACCAGAGGGCAACGAGTCAGTGGCGGGAATTGATGTGACCGCGGTGCTTTCGGGTCCCGATGCAGCTTCCCTCTTCGACTCTCGCCCGCGCTCATGGCATGACATGATGAGCATTACCAGGAGCAGTGTTGCAACGCTCTTTCTCATGGATGTTGTTTTTATCGGTTAAAACTCAGTCTTTCCGCGGCTCTCCTGCCGGTGAGCCTGCCTTCAGCAAAGACTGTGATGCCGTTGACGATTGTGGTCATGACCCTGCTGCGGAAGGTGGTGCCCTCGAGAGGCGACCAACCGCATTTGCTGAGTATGTTATCGCCGGTGACAGTCCATGGGGAATCCGGGTTTACCAGCACTATATCAGCCTTGTACCCTTTTCTCAGGAAGCCTCTCCCTGCAACACTGAAGATGACTGCAGGGTTGTGACACATCTTTTCAACCACTGTTTCGGGTGTCAGCTCTCCGCGATGGCACAGCTCGAGCATCATGGTGAGGGAGTGCTGGATCATCGGCCCCCCGGAGGGTGCCTGGAAGTATGGGGCCATCTTCTCCGCAAGAGTGTGGGGAGCATGGTCAGTGGCAATGATGTCTGCTCTCCCTTCGCGTATGGCCTGCAGCAACGCCTGCCTGTCCGATTCCCTCTTTATTGCCGGATTCCATTTTATGAGGGTGCCCTTCTCCTTGTAAAAGGAATCATTGAACCAGAGATGATGAACGCATACCTCCCCGATTATCTTTTTTGCTGACGGCTCTTTCCCCGGAGTGAGCAGGGTGGTCTCCTCCGCGGTGGAGAGATGAAGAAGGTGCAGCCTGGTGCCTGCGCCGGCGGCACGGCCAACGGCAGCCGAGGAAGAGACAAAGCAGGCTTCACGACTGCGGATGAGGGGATGAAAGGAGGGATCAATTTCATCGCCGTACTCTTCATGGTAGGAGGCGACGTTGGCCCTGATCATCTGCTCGTCCTCACAGTGACAGGCTATGGGGATGTTACCGATTCTGAAGATGGATTCAAGGGCTTCTTCATCACTGACAAGCATATTGCCGGTGGAGGCCCCCAGGAAGAGCTTTATTGCAGGGACACTGCTGGGGTCGGCCGCCTGCAACTCGCCGATGTTGCTGTCGGTGGCACCGAGGTAGAAGGAATAGTTCACCACCGATTTTTCCCTGGCCAGATCATTCTTGTGCTCCCATGCGGCTAGACTCACCGTCGGCGGTCTGGTGTTGGGCATCTCCATGAAGGATGTCACCCCGCCGGCAGCAGCAGCAGCACTCTCTGATGCAATATCTCCCTTGTGTGTGAGCCCCGGCTCACGGAAATGCACGTGATCATCTATCACTCCGGGAAGGACCCACATGCCGGTGGCGTCTATGATCTCAGTGTCGCTGCCTGCAGGGCACTCTCCGTGAGGGCAGATGCGCTCAATGCGGTCGCCGCTGATGAGCAGGTCGGCGATGATCTTTTCGCCCTCGTTGATAAGTAAGCCGTTTCTGATCAGGATGTGATTCATAGCAAGAGTATTAATTCAGAGCGGATTTCGCTCAGCCGTCTGCCCTGCGCGGCTTGCGGAAGAGACTGACGATCTTCATACGCAGCACCCCCCACATTGCTTCACTGAAGATGCCTCCGGACATCTTTGAGGTGCCGGCCTTGCGGTCAGTGAAGATGATAGGTATCTCAACGATGTTGTAGTCCAGCAGCCAGGCCGTAAATTTCATCTCGATCTGGAAACCGTACCCCACCGATCTGATATGGCCGGGGTCTATGTTCCTCAGCACCTCGCGGCGGTAGCACTTGAAACCGGCAGTGGTATCCTTGATCTTCATGCCAGTTATTATCCTGACATACATAGATGCCAGGTATGACATGAGTACCCTTCCCATAGGCCAGTTGACAACATTGACGCCGGAAATATAGCGTGATCCTATGGCCAGATCGGCCCCGTTGCGGGCGCATGCCTCCCACAGCCTGACAAGATCCACGGGATTGTGGGAGAAGTCGGCGTCCATCTCGCAGATATACTCATAGTCCCGCTGCAGTGCCCAGTCGAACCCCGCTATGTAAGCCCTGCCGAGCCCCTTCTTCGCTTCTCTTTCCAGGAGGTGCAGGTTGGGCGTTGCAGGCATCATATCCTTTACCAGCGCGGCAGTACCGTCAGGTGAATTATCGTCGATGACGAGTATGTCAAATGGCACCGGAAGGCCTGAGATGGCTTTGACGAGGTCGGTGATGTTCTCCTTTTCGTTGTATGTGGGTATAATTACCAGGTTCGACATCTGGGGCCGCTAACTCTGCGAATTTAACGATATTTTATTACGCTGCCCTCATTTTTATTACCAGCCCCGGTCTTTGCAGCCGGAGCGGTGCAAATTCCGACGGGCGGGCACAAAATATTTGGGAAAATATTTTGCTTGTTTGTGAGGAAGCGTTACTTTTGTCAGCCCAAATGATGCATGAATCATGGGGTGTTCTTTGTAGAGTGCACTTAACAGTCCCATAGCTCAGTTGGTTAGAGCGCTACACTGATAATGTAGAGGTCCCCA
>CAZFIF010000206.1:0-4009 GCA_964519065.1 uncultured Rikenella sp. | reverse complement strand
CATTGACTTTCCTGGTCAGTGCTTCCGTAATCTTATCATGGCGCAGTGTGGTATAAAGGACAAGCAGGACAAGGCTCAGCAGGAGCAGTCCGCCGGTAAGGAGAGCGATTTTTTTCAGCCAGCTCATTGTCACTGTCGCCTCCGGCGCTTATTTTTTCTTCCTGGCAAGCAGGAAGGAGAGATCGGTTCCGGGGATCACCTCCACAGGCTCCCTGCCGTACCTGAAGATGCGGCAGTTGCGGGGACCGATGAGGGAGAGCTTCTTATCCTCCAGGAGGAACATTGTTCCCTCGCGCAGGCCGGCGACGAAGATATCCCTGTTGACCTCTATAAACTCCTCTATCCTCTGCTCACGTGTCTCCCCGGCATGGCCTTCAGGATTGGCGTCCAGGTAATGAGGATTGATCTGGAAGGGTATCAGCCCGAAAGCCCTGAAGGAAGAGGGAGCCGTTACCGGCATGTCATTGGTGGTCATGATGGTCGGACATACTACATTGGACCCTGCACTCCATCCTATGTAGGGCGTGCCGCCAAGAACCTTCTTCCTGACAGCTGCTATAAGGCCGTTCTCCCTGAGGCATTTGAGAAGCATCCAGGTGTTGCCGCCACCAACTACTATTGCCGGGGCATTCATGACAGCCTGAACCGGATCACTGAACCGGTGAATGGATATGACGTCGTGCCCCACCTCCCTGAACCGCGATCTCACCTTCTCCTCATAGGCATCATATGAGAAGGTGACGGCCGCATAGGGGATAAACAGTGCCTTCACCTTTCTGGTGCCAAGAAAAGTCCGGATATTGTTCCTGGGATATTCGAGATATGCCTCTCCGGCATTGGTTGAATTGCTTATAAGTAAAAGTCTCATTGCTGTAGAGTTTCCGTTTCTATATTTTCAGATTCAGGTTTCAATGCTCTGCGGTCTGCGCTGTTGTGTCATATATACAACGCTCTGCGGCTTGCCCTGTTGCGCCAAAGATACATAAAAAAAGGAGAGGGTATTTCTGTGAAACACCCTCTCCGTATCATGCCGGCGCGGCGACCCCGACGCTGCCGTCAGTCGTTGATGGTCAGAGCCAATCCGACCTCAAAGGGATAGAGCTCCGGCCCTTTTCCCTTTTCGAACATCTGTGACAGGTAACAGGTGCCGTAAACATGAATCATTTCGTATCCTGCACGTGCCGTGACACCATATCTCAGGACGTTGAGGCTGAAGTCGTCATGGTTCTTCTCCTTCTGTTTTCCGTCATTGTAATATACCACCTTAGTGTGCGATCCCAGCTTCACTGCCCCGATGACCCCTGCCCCCAGGTTCAGGGTGCTTCTGTGCGTAACGGGTATCTGCAGTTCCACGATCACTGGCAGGACTCCGTATACCGTTGCAAGCTTACTCTTTTCATAATTAATGCCCTCAGGAGGATAAAACGGCTCCAGGATACCACCGTCACCCGATATTACCGAGTTGTTGTCGTCAAAGCGGTAGTTGTTGAAGCTGACACCCAGGGCAGACACTATGCCGAAGTGACGTGACAGGCCAAGGCTTACAGGTGGTGAGATTATGTTGAAGCTGGTGGATTTGGCCGTGTTGAGGTCGAGGTAACTTTCGGCGGTCACGGGGTTGCGACCCCACTGTCCGGTAGAGTAGCTGTTGAATCCCAGTTCAATGCCTCCGAGGTGACCCTCAAAGCTTCGTCTTGCCGGGGCATATTCCTTCTCCTCAAAATCTTCCTCATCTTCCACCTGCATCTCTGTGATATTACCGTCGGTCACGATCCTGATAGCCTTTTTCCCGATACGTATCACCGTCTGGTCACCGGTATCCTCCACGGTCATTATACCGCCTACGTTAATGCGGGCAGTCTCTTCAGTCTCAACGGAAACATCCACGTTTTCCTCAACCTCCATTAGCACCTCTTCAGCCTCCCCTTTCCTGAGGGTATCTGCCTCCGCTGCAATGATATCCGTTTTCGCTTTCAGGGTATCCGGCGGAGCAACCTTTGCTGCCTCCGCTTCAAGTTTCTCCAGCTCTTTCAGTTTTTCTTCCTTCTCCTGTGCCTGCACCGGAAGGATAAGCGCAGTAATAACTGCAATTGCAAACAATTGTCTCTTCATGGCGTGTCTTACATTAGTTTATTCAATTATTATTTCATTGGACGTCTCGAACTTGCATGAATGTAACAACAATATACTATTGTGAGTTTCCGCTCATGCAAGTTTCTGATCTATATTGCTGGGACGATCCGGGCACCCTGAAAGTTACAGTCAGGGTTCAGTTTTTTTTGCCGGGGCAGAGAAAGTGAGCAGCGAGGAACTGAAATTCGTTACCAGCAGTTCCCCTTCATTGGTTTTTTCCTGTTCCAGTTCCATCTCCCAACCCAGTACTCTGTTGACTCCTCTGATGCATGCATTGGCAATCAAGTATCCGTCAACACCTTCGGGTTCTTTTGTTATCGCACGCGCCAGCATGGAGACACCTCTGAGTATCCAGTTACCATCTCTCCCTGATGCCGCCACGGGGGTGACAGCCTTCAGTTCCAGGGGAGCGAGGCTGGATGCCTTCGGTCCGGAAGCCAGGAGGGGTATCACTCGGGTAAAATCATGCATCATTGCAAGAGACTCTGCCGACTCACGATATTCCGCGATTGAACCGGCTGCCCGGGGCTCCCTCGATACATCAACGGAGTTTACTGAGGCAGTAATATCATTCTGTTGTGACAGTGCACCCTGTGGGTTACCTGTATCTGTAGTCAATGCGGTAGTCACAGCTGCTGTGCGCGGCTCACTCGATGCGTCAGCAGCAGATCCGGTGATAACACCGGCCGGCTGCGGCCTGGCTGTTGTGCCAGCGGAGGTGTTGCCCGCACCATCAGGATGATTCTTATTTTGCGTTGCAGAGATCACAACTTCTTCCGGTGCCGTAGTGATCACCGGTGATGCCTCGGGGATAAGTGCCTCACCCATTGTTTGTGCCTCGGCAACCACCGGGCCTGCCGATCGGGTGTCGGATTTCGTCACTACAGGGCCGAGGATTACAAGGGCTGCCAGTGCGGCGGCGACAGTCAGGGTGACAATTAATGTACGCCTGAGGGCGTAGACGCCCCTGGTCTCTTTCAGCATTCTGTTCCTGCCCTCCCACCTGTCATTCAGCGGTGAGAGCCTGATCTGCCGGAAGCTTTCAGCGCGCAACCTTCTTTCGGGACTGGCGGCCAGCGCCTCCTCTGTCTCGGCGAGACTGTCGCCGCGGAGAGCATCATCGGCCCATGCGGCAGCCAGGAGATCAAACTGTTCATCAGTAAGTTCCTCAGGCCGTCGGAACAGCCTGCCGCCAGACGGCATCCTGTCACCAGACGGTGTCAGTCGCGGGTATTCCATATCTTCCGTCATTGCCATACCGATGTCTTTACCAGATAGTTCCTGAGAGCCACGCGTCCCCTGAAGATATAGCTCTTTACCTGTGCCTCTGAGAGTGCGGTGATGTCAGCTATTTCCTTATAGCTGTACCCTTCATAGTCGCGCAGCAGAATTACCGAGCGCTGGGCTGGCGGAAGGGTCTCCAGCGCCCTGTGCAGCACCTCGTTAAGGTCGCTGCTGCTCTCTTCCGCATAGAGTGAGCTGTCATCGTAATACTCAACATCCACAAGCCTGGAGTCTTTCCTGATAACATCAATCATCCTGTTGTAAGCTGTTGAGAAGAGCCATGACCTTACTGCGCCGTACTCTATTTCAGTAACGCAACGCCACAGCTTCTCATAGCTGTCCTGTACTATATCGTCAGCCCTGTGGCTGTCCTTTATGCTGCGGAGGATGAACCGGTAAACATGGTCCCCGAACTCCCTGACGGCGTTATTGTACTCTTTTACGGTCATTAAGGTCAATGCACTGACATCATAAAGACGGTTGTCAGATGGCAAATGTTACAGCTCTCCGGTAAAAAAGCGGAAAAATTACGCAGCTCGGTAAGAAACCGGGAAATGATTCAGCTCTCCGGAAAACATGTGAATTTATTATG
>CAZFIF010000205.1:0-4052 GCA_964519065.1 uncultured Rikenella sp. | reverse complement strand
GCAGGAACAGCTCTTATAGACGGATCGGGTGCCGGGACAGTGTCAGGCAACGTCACAATGCAGAGATACCTTGACGCCGGATTCGGATACAAATATTTCAGTTCTCCCTTCCAGGCATCAACGGTAAGTGAATTTGGTGACGACATGGACCTTGCCTACTCATTCCCACTGTTTTACAGGTTTAATGAGAACAGCACCTACTCAGGATGGCTTGCCTATGCAACCGGTACAAATATCCTTAATCCAATGGAGGGTTACGCTGTCAACTTCGGAGAACTGACAGATCCAAAAACAGTTGATGTAACAGGTATTGTCAATAACGGGAGCTACTCTGTCACTCTCTATAATCACAACCAACCCTATACCGAAGGCTTCAACCTTGTCGGCAACCCCTATCCCTCACCTGTTGACTGGGACGGTCCGGGATGGACTAAGACGAATATTGATGATGCCCTTTATTTCTTCATGGCCAGCACCACTGATCAGTATGGGGGGACATATAGCAGCTACATTGGAGGGACCTCGAGCGACGGATTTGCATCCGGCATCATTACCTCTATGCAGGGTTTCTTTGTGCATGTCTCTGACCTGACCTACCCGGTGACGGGTACCCTGGGTGTATCAAACAGCTCGAGAATAAATAATCTGACCAGGCCCTTCCTGAAGTCGGCCATGGTAAATAATTACCGGTTCCTGGTAAGGGCAACAGCCTCCTTTACGGATGACCAGACATCGACCGATCCTCTGGTGATATATTTTGACAATAACGCGGAAAAAGAGTTTGACGGCGCTTATGATGCCCTGAAGCTGTTTAATACCGACATGATGGTAACCAACTTCTACTCGATTACTCCGTCACAGAAGAAACTCTCAATAAATGCTCTGCCTGAACAGCTTGATACAACATTAAATATTCCTCTCGGACTGACTGTTTATCGCGACGGTGAGGTAAGCTTCAGGGTGCGCGATGTTGAAAATCTACCCGTCGGGGAGAGCATCTGGTTTCGTGATGCCCTTACCGGAGCAAACGTAGACATGCTCCGCAACAATGAATATAAAGTCACCCTGACACAGGGAGAGTATCATGGCAGGTTTACACTTGTATTTATAAAAAGTACCACCGGCATACCTGACACTGAGGAGGCGGAAGATATTTTCTCTGCATATCTGTCAGGGGGTATTGTGAAAGCAACGGTAAGTGTTGTTGACGGCAGCGAGGGGATAATTACCGTCTATGACGTGGCCGGAAGAACGGGTTACTCTATGAAGGTCTATGAGCCGGGGCAGTATGACATGACGATGGAGCTTGGGCAGGGTGTATACATTATCATGTATAAGACAGGGACAAGGCAGAGAAGCATAAAAATGGTTCAGGGGAAATGAAGATGAAAGAGAAAGACTCGTTTTTTGCAGTTAGAAGACTGATAATCGTTGCCGGCATCCTGTTATTATGCGGATTTTATAGCAATGTCATTGCACAACCCAACCCTCCGAGACCTGTTATCATTACTGTCAATAACTCTCAACCCCTTGCCTTTGGCGCCTTCACCCCCGGCGCCTCAGGCGGTACCGTTGCGGTAAGTGCCGCGGGAGGCACGCGTTCATCATCCGGTACGGTAATACTACTCAACATGGGTATTATATATACTCCTGCCATGTTCTACGTGAGGGCTAATCCCGGGACGGTCATCTCGCTGCTCTCCGGGCCTCCATCAACTATCAGCGGGAGTAACGGAGGGACACTATCTCTTCAGGTGGACGGCACATTCCCTGCTTCGCCCTTTGTAACCATGGTGCCGTTTCAGCAACAGACAACCGTGCTGGTAGGAGGAACTCTCACCGTCGGAACCATCGCGGCCAATCCACCAGGCAGCTACAGCGGGACTATAGATGTAACCTTTGTCCAGGAATGAACCACTGATGACCTCCCCCAAAACAGATAAGTAACTATGACAGGAAGCAAGGCATATACCGCGTTAAACGACAAGGGTGGTATGCCTCTGCGACAATTCCTGACAGCTCTTGCCTTGATGGCCATGCTGCTGTTAACGGTTAACCTGACCGTTGCGGCACAGGAGGAGCCCCAGTATGATGAATTTCCTGTTTATGTACGGGTGCCATACATAGGCGTCTCCGAAATCGATGCTGTCATAAAGGGAGAGGAGGTGTGGCTGTCAGTCTCCGGCCTCTTTGATTTTCTGAAAATAAAAAATGTTGTTTCCGGAGATCTTGAGAATGTGACAGGATTCTTTATCAAACCTGATGACACATACTCTGTTGACAGGTTAAGCAACACTATTGTCTATGCGGGCAGGACCTTCCCTCTTGCAGGGGGAGATATCATACGGTCAGAGACAAACCTCTACCTCAGGTCAGGCTGGTACGGACAGGTATTTGGCCTTGACTGCAGCTTCAGCTTCAGAGACCTTGCCGTCACCGTCGACACCAAGCTGGAGTTACCGGCTATACGCGAGATGAGACAGGAGGAGATGAGAAGGAACATCACCCGTCTCAGGGGTGAGGTCAGGGTTGACACTACCATCGGCAGAAGCTATCCCGCTTTCAGGTTCGGCATGGCCGACTGGTCTGTTTATGCCAGTGAGCAGCCCGGCGGCAGGTCCGAGGGACGGTTCAATCTTGCGCTGGGCTCAGTAATAGCAGGGGGCGAGGCAACAGCCTCATTAACATATTACACTGGCACGGAGTTCAGTGAAAAACAGCAGTACTACATGTGGCGGCACGTAAACAACGACCGCACATGGCTGCGACAGATAATGGCAGGAAAGATAACTACCCAGGCCACCTCATCAATATACAATCCGGTGGTGGGGGTGCAGTTTACCAACAGACCCACCACCTTCAGGCGTTCATTCGGAACATACACCCTGACCGACCGCACTGATCCGGGATGGACTGTGGAGCTCTATGTTAACAATGTGCTTGTCGACTATGTAAAAGCCGATGCCTCCGGATTCTTCACCTTTGAGGTGCCCCTGGTCTACGGCAATACCATGGTGAAACTGAAATTTTATGGTCCCTGGGGAGAGGAACGGACGAGGGAGCAGAACATCAGCATACCCTATAACTTCCTGCCTCATAAGGAACTGGAGTATACCGTGAGCGGAGGGGTGGTTGAGGATTCAGCATGGAGCCGTTTTGCCAGGACGACAGTACGCTACGGAGCCACCAGGTTCCTGACACTGGGAGGAGGATTTGAATATCTCTCTTCCGTCACCGGCGGTCCCCTGATGCCGTTCGCTGATGCTTCCGTGAGGGTTACCAATAACCTTCTGCTGTCTGGTGAATACACCCACGGGGTGAGGGCCAGGGGTACACTTGCCTACAGGCTTCCCTCAAATATCCGCCTGGATCTTGCCTATACACGTTATGACAGGAATCAGACAGCCATTTCTTACAACTATCTGGAAGAAAGAAAAGCCTCATTATCCCTGCCTCTGAAGATTAAGAAGAAGATAGTCTATTCAAGGCTCTCATGGTACCAGATCCTTTTTCCCGGTTCAAAATATGCAACGGCTGAATGGCTGGTGGCAAGCTCGTTTTCGCGTGTCAGCGCCAATATGACAACCTACGGGGTCTTTTCGGAATTCTTTGACCCGAACCTCTACAGCAACCTCAGCCTGGGATTCCGTCTCCCGGGTAATTTCGTCATCATGCCGCAAATTCAGTACAACTATACCGGGAAGGAATTCCTTTCCACCCGTATCAGCATGGAGAAGCGCGTTTTCGATAAGGGATACCTGAACGGATCGTATGAATACAATTTCCGGAATAAGATTCATATTGCAGAGCTGGGTATCAGGTACGACTTCTCATTTGCTCAGGCAGGTGTTTCCGCCCGCCAGGCCAATTCAAACACGACACTGGTACAGTATGCACGTGGCAGCCTGATCAATGACCGCCAGACCTCATACCTGAAGGCAGACAACCGTACCAATGTGGGCAGGGGCGGCATCTCCGTCATTGCGTTTCTTGACCTGAATGCCAACGGCAGGCGCGATGCGGGAGAACCGAAAGCAGCAGGCATCAACCTC
>CAZFIF010000204.1:0-4128 GCA_964519065.1 uncultured Rikenella sp. | reverse complement strand
CCAGGGTAGTTCAGCAGCCTGTATCTCAGCCACCGTGCCGAGAGAAGCGGTGTGATCCTTATCCTGCCGGAGCTGACAAGGTCATAGCCTATGCTGAGGTTGTAAAGTGTGTTGTTAAGGTCGACGGAGATGGTATCCAGGTCATCCTGATAACTGTAGCCCATGCCGATTCCGAGTCCGAAATAGACTCCTGAGAATGAGGCCCCGAGTTCGGGTCCTATCACGGCGAAATACTTCATCAGGTCAGTGTTATGGGATCCCAGGGCCGGGGTGAACTCTTCAAAATCGGAAAAAACGGCATCCATGGTAAGCGATGACCTCATGATAATTTTGTTTCCGCGGTCGCTGTAACTGTCATCGAGGAACAGCTCATCAGGGATATATATCGGTGTAAGGTTGATCTTCAGCGGGAAGACTGTGGATTCGTCAATAACAACCTCAACGGGATTGAAACCGAGACATTCGACCTTCAGGCTCATGTCCCTGCCCGGTTCGAGAAGCAGGTGAAAGATGCCGTTCATGTCGGCTGCGGTGCAGTTGGAGGTATTGACCTGGCATGCTGTGGCGCCCACGATGGGAACCTCGCGGTTATCTTTGATAACTCCGGTGACAACTGTTCCCTGTGCCGCTGCAGCACTTGTTATCACTGCCAGAAGAAGAAGACACTGTATTCGTTTTCTTATTTCCATGTTTCCGCGCTTTCAAGTAGCCTAATGCCAGGTCTTTCAGATGCGAGCTCCAACGACTCCCCGTATAGATTTGCCAGGTTGCCCATGTCAATATCAGAACCTTTTCTCACAAAGATCGGAATCTTATAATGGGGAGTGCTGACGGTGAGATATCTTCCGCCGACATATTCTTCTCTGTCAGGTGACCATGCATCCACCCATGTCTCTCCTGCCGGGAGCCAGACTTTCTGGTCCGTGATGCCACTCTGCCATACGGCTGATACTAGTATATCAGGGCCGAACATATATGTCTGCCAGTCGTTCCACGCCTCTTCCTGGTCAGGAAAATCAAGGAACAGCGGTCTGGCTACGGGAGTACCATCGTCATGAGCCTTTTGTGCCTGTGCTGTCACATAGTCTTTTATCTGCATCCTGATTTTGGAATATAGTCTCCAGACGGCTATCAGTTCAGTATCATAATGTGGCTCACCCGGGTTGTTCCAGAAACCCCTGTTGTTAGTGGGGCCGACCTCCATGATGGGGGAGAAGCAACCGAATGCCAGCCAGCGCATTGCTGTCTCTCTTGAGAAGCTTCCCCAGTAGCCGCCTATGTCAGACGCCCATATGGGGTATCCCATTACGGCACAGCGTTGCATGCCGATTATTGCAGAGCGCAATCCTTCAGGCTTGCCGTCGGTGTCACCGGCCCACATGGCACCGTACCTGGCGCTGCCGGTATACTGGGCCCGCGGGAAAAGGATGAAGTTATCTCCCAGTGCCTGCCGGACAGCCTCATGGGCAGCCTTGACATATTGTCTGGGGTAATCATTGTAGTTTTCACGGTAAGATCTGCCGTCATAAGTTGTCAGATGGATTGAATCAGTCAGCTTTTCGCCGTCAGCCCTGTCGAGCTTAAAGCCTTTCACGCCCATCCGTGCCATTTTGCCGGGGCCATTCTCACCCCACCACTTTACAGCATCGGGATTGGTAAAATCAATGAGAACCTGGCCGGGGTCGTTGCCATGCATCTTGCTGACCAGATGGTAGTTGTTCTCCTCTGCATGCTGTGCCATCTCTCCCATTACGAAAGGAGCGATCCACAACATGAGCTCAATATTCTTACCGTTGAGCCACCTGATCATGCCTTCGGGGTCAGGGAAACGTTGGCGGTCCCATTCATAGTCGTCGAAGCCATTACTGCCTGTTGCCCAGGGGCGGTCGATCCAGTATGCAGTAACGGGGATATCAAATGCATGCATCATAAGCACATCCTCAACGAGGTCAGTGTTATACGGGGCCTTTTTAGCGGTGCCATCATAGTACACAGGGTTGTTCGAATGTTCGTCTCTCCATCGCCAGGGTCCGAATGCCCACCCCGGAGGCATAAACGAGGGTCCGGTCTCAAGGGCATGCTCTCTGACGATCTCCATCAGATCCCTCCCCGTGTAGATTTTAAAGCTGAACTGCGGCCCCTCGAACATGATCTTCACAACAGAGGCCTCTTCACTGCAGAAATCAATTACTCCGGGCCATGTTCCCTGTGCAAGGAAGCCATAGTTTTCGGATGAGAGGAAAAACGGGGCGTAAGCCGATACTGTCGGCTTAAGCCTGACCTCCACCTTCTGGCCTCTGAGATTGAGTCCGGCCTCAATGCCCTCAGCCCATGAATTGTTCTGATGCCCGTCAACCACCCGCTCAAGGATGCCTGTGAAATATGCATCAGTTGCAGCGCTGAAGTTTACCATCCATCCGTTGATCTCCTCCTGGTTTTGTCCGCTGTGCGAAAGGGTTAAGATGAAATCATCACCGGCAGTCACGGCAGTCAGAATTATGTCACCTTCCCCTTTAACGTTCCAGGTGAACGCAACACTCTTTTCTGCCGGCTTCGATTGCTTTGGGAGTCCCGTAATCCATTTTACCTCTCCTCCGGTAACATACCCGATACTGCCAGTTGTTTTGTCAGGAGAGACAATTGATAGTATTTTGCCTTCCGGCCCTGACAATGTTATCTCAGGGAACCTGTTGCTGAGGTGGAGGGAGACTTTCGTGTCTGACCCTCCTGAACATGATGTGATCAGACTAAGGCCTGAGATCAGGACCAGTCCGCAAAACAGTTTTGTGCTTTCCATTGTTCTGTTATCAGATTTCTACTAGCGATATTCAAAATTATGGAAAAATATCTATGATTTCATTCCTTGTGCAGGGTGACCCGCTGCAGAACATCTTTTTTCATTTCGATAAAGTGTTATTTTTAGGCTCTTAAATTCAATTTCAAGTATCATGAAAAGAAACATCGCATTATACCTGGTTCTGTTGCTTTCGCTGCAGGTGACCCCTCAGGCGAAAAAGGCACTGACAATAGATGATCTTGTACAGTGGAACCGCATCACCGAGAGGGTGATATCAGACGACGGGTCGCTGATAGCATTTAAAACTGAGCCCGCACAGGGAGACGCTGTTGTCACCCTTTATGACGGTGAGGCCCGGTTGAAGGAGACCTTCAACTGTGCCGCGGGAATAAAAATCTCACCTGACTCCAGGTTCCTGTTCTTTACCATCAAGACCCCGTATGAAGAGGAGAAAGCACTTAAGCTCAAGAAGACCAAGAAGGAGGAGATGCCTCTTGACAAGCTGGGAATATATAATGTTACTACAGGGAAGACCGACACCATTGAGAGGCTGAAGTCATACAAGGTTCCCGAAAAATGGGGCGGCTGGATCGCATGGCAGACCGAGCCGGTGAAGTCAAAGCCGGCAGCAGCGAAGGACAGTACTGCGAACGGCAGCGAGAAGAAGCAGGAAGGTAGCACCGAAGCAGGAGAGGCAGCCGGCATGGGAGCCACCAAAACAGAAGCCGGCAAGGAGCGCAGTGCGGAGAGCGGGCAGGAGGCCGGCAAAGCTCCGGGACGGGAAAACGGGAAGAAACCCAAGAGCGAGTCTGCCGATAACGGTTATACACTTTTTTATCGCAACCTCAGCAGCGGCAAGACTGACACGGTGAGGTTTGTTACCGACTTCCTCTTTGCGGAGGAGTCGGAGAAGCTGATATATACTACAACAGGAGATGACAAAGGCCTGGAGCCGGGAGTGGTGATCGTCGACCTGAAAAAGGGTGAGAGCACAGTAATATACTCTGGCAAGGCGAAATACAAGCAGCTGGCCCTTGACAAGGAGGGCAAGCGGGCTGCCTTCATCCTCTCGTTCGACGAGAAAGACAAGGCTGGCAACACCTGGTCACTCTGTTACTGGGACGGCAGCGGTCTTGCTGCAATGGCAGCCTCACAGGGTACAGCAGGTCTTCCTGAAGGGTGGATCATCAATGAGAACGCCCGGCTGACCTTCGGGGAGACAACGCCGAGGCTCTATTTCGGGACCTCACCGGAGTATAAGCTAAAAGACACCACCGTTCTTGACGAGGAGCGTGCCAATGTGGATGTATGGCACTGGGAGGAAGGCATCC
>CAZFIF010000203.1:0-4178 GCA_964519065.1 uncultured Rikenella sp. | reverse complement strand
GCACTGACAGTCCGGCAAAGAATTTATCGGTATACCAGTAAAATCCCACTCCCATGTTGGGCAGGGTGTATCTCATGTCACCGGTAAGCAGCGGATCGGCAGGATTGCCGTCAGGGAACTGCAGGTTGTTGTAATTGGTGTTGCTCAGGTCGACGCCGCCCTTCAGTCCCATGGAAAGCCGGCCCGGCCCGGCCTGGAAACTGTAGGCGTAGAAGGCATAGATACCTACATCCTTGGTGACTCCGTAGGTCATATACTCTGCCATCAGGCCCAGGGATACCTTCTCCCTGGTGTTGACAGGACTGTGCAGCGACAGGTTCTGGAACTGCGGTGCGCCGTTGATGCGGGCCCACTGTTTGCGGTATGAGAGGTTGGCACTCAGGGCTCCGCGGCTGCCGGCATAGGCGGGATTGATCACCAGGCCGTTGGTGAGATACTGGCTCGTGATGGGCGCCTGCTGTGCAGGTGCCGCCTGCACGAGAGCCAGCACAATCGCTGTGAGTATGTATGTCCTCGCCCTCATGCTATCTCCTCAGTATTATGAAACCGCTGAACTGTGTAACAAAGGCGGGCACGGCTGCATCGCGGGCACCCCTGATCTTCAGCAGGTAGTAATAGGTACCCTCCGGAACCTCGCTGCCGTTGAGGTCAAGGCCATTCCAGGCATTGACCGGATCATCACTGCGGTAATCCTCGGACTTGTAAACAACAGCGCCGCCGGTGTTGATGATAACCAGCTCGTTATAGGTGTATTCAAGCCCTTCAATATTGAAGTAATCATTTATGCCGTCACCGTTGGGTGTGACACCCTGCGGGATTATCAGCTCAGGAACAGTCAGGGTCACGTATACGTCATCGGCCACACACTGCCCGTTGACAACGGAGAAGATAAATGTGTTGTCACCGCCACCCAGTTTAGTTACGTCCGTCACCCTCTCTCCCGGTGTGCTGAAGACAGGGTTGCCGTCACCGGAGCTGAAGTCATAGCTCCACGAGGCAACGCCTTCACCGTCGAAGCTGCCCTCCAGCACTGCCGCATACTGGTACGGGAGAAGCGTTCTGTCGTTTCCGGCGGTGATATTCAGAGGCATAATGTCGATGTTGACAGTCACGGGCAGTGAAACAGAGCTGCAGCAGTCAGCCTCGCCCGAGTAGACGTGCCGCCTGAACTGGGTGGTGCCGTCAAGAACCGGGGGCTGGTAGTCCTTTGAGCTATGTGTCCCTGCAGCGGTGATCCACTCCTGTGCAGTGGCTGCCTTCGACTCCCACAGGTAACGGAAGGTGCCGTCGCCGCCTGCCGGGTTGCTGCCCGTCACTACTGAAGGTGCCTGGGTGTTGCAGACAGTCTGATCGGCAGAGAGGCTGTTGCCGCTGACCTGCGGCAGGACCGTAATGCGGAAGACGGAACTCTCAGAGCAGGCACCAGAGACGACAGTACGGCGGAACCAGGTGGTGGCCGTCAGCGCCGTAGGCTGAAATGACTGGCCTGTGACCGCCAGCGGGGTGTAAGTGATGTTATCTGTTGACGAAGCCCACGCATAGGTGAAGCTCCCCAGCCCTCCTGCTGCTGTGCCTGACAGCTGTGCGGGAGTGTCGCCGGTACATATGGTATCATGACCCTGGGCAGGGAGATCAATGGTGAATGAGGTTATCCTCGGGTCAACGGTTATCGCAATGTCATTGCTGGTGCTGGTGCAGGCAGAGGAGGTGACACGCCTCCGGTACCAGGTGCTGGCTGTCAGCGGCGTGCCAGGGAGATCCTCTCCGGTGGCGCCTGCGATATCCTGGAAGGTGACGCCGTTGCTGCTCTCCCTCCACTGGTAGAGGTATGTACCCGCACCGGCACCGTTGGCAGGCACCGTGCCGTCGAGGGCCGCAGGGGCCGTGCCCTCGCAGATGGTCTGTGGCGCGGAGATGGTGTTGTTGGTAATGGAGGGATGGCATATAAGCTGAACAGTGTTGCTCACCGACTGGCAGGTGCTGGAGGGTCCGCTGAAGACATCACGCCGGTACCAGGTGGTGCCGGGCGAGTCATCCTGCGGGTCATAGGTGATGCCGTTGCTGCTGCCGGCGGCAGGAGCCCAGTTCACGTTGTCACTGCTGCTCATCCACTGGTATGCATATGAGGGTGACGCTCCTCCCGTCGGGATGGAGCCGGTGAGGCTGCTGAAGAGGGTGCCCTCGCAGATGGTCTGGTCTGCGGTGATGCTGTTACCGCTGATGGCGGGAAGGACAGTAACAGTCACCGGTGTGCTGACGTCAGTACAGGCTCCCGAGTTCACAATACGATGATACCAAGTTGTTGCAGCCAGGGCCTGCGGATCGTAGGCAGGAGCTGTGCCTGCTCCCGGCACGTCACTCCATGCAATATTGTCGGGACTCTGTTCCCAGGTGTAATAATAGATGCCCGTACCTCCCGCGGGACCGCTGTTGCCCGGGTACAGCTCTTCGGGATCCTGGTTGAAACAGATGGTGGTGTCTGCAGCTATGAGGTTGCCGGTGATGCGGGGGTGAACTATTATCCGTACCGGCATACTGTAATCAACGATGCCGGCGCCGTCATCAACCACCCTCCGGAACCAGAGAGATGTTGTCTCAGCAGCCGTGGGGGTGTACTCCCGTCCGGTGCCTGCGACACTGGTCCAGACAGTGTTATCATAGCTCTTCTGCCACTGGTAGGTGTAGGTGCCGCTGCCACCGGCAGGCCTGGTGCCTGTCATGGCCGGGGGTACCATACCCTCGCAGACGGAGTCCAGGGCCGACAGGCTGTGAGCTACGTATATCTCATTGAACAAAAACCCATTGAGAGGCAGGTTAAGATTATTCCACACCACTCCCGGAGATCCGTCCTTGTTGGGATCACCGCCGTTATGTATTCCTCCCTGTCCGCCTGCCACCGTGGTGCTGCCTGCGAAGGCGATGTTGGTCCATATGAGGCCACCGCCGCCACCGCCGCCGGCACCATTCTGGCTGACGGTGCTCAGGTTGTCGCCGCCGTCGCCCCCTGCGGCGTCAAGCACCGGCGCCGAGGCAAAATTGCTGGTACTGACAATGACCGATCCTCCGGCACCGCCGCCGCCAGCACCGCTGTCGTCAGGGACGTTGTCTGCTGCTGTCGCTCCCCGCGCCGTGATGAGCCTGCCGTTACCGCGGATGGTGTCAGCGTGGATTATGATTATCCCTCCCCCGTTACCCCCGTGGGAGTTGGAAGGGGTGGTGAACCAGACCGAGGCTCCCCCGCCGCCGCCCATGAACACGCCATGGTTTATTGTAGCATACGGTGTGACAGGAAATCCGCCCCGTCCTCCCGGCTGTAACAGTCCGCATATATCAGGAGTGATCTCATTGTCTCCAACGCTGCCGGCGCCATAGTTGGCCCCGCCGCCGCCACCGGAGAAGTGACCGTTACCTCCGCCACCGCCTGTCATATTCGCACCCTTGCCGCGCATGTAGTCAGGATAGAGCGGCAGATCGGTGGCGGTCCTGAAACCGAGTCCCTCACCCTTGTACCCTGCCGCTAGCGATGAAATATTGTACGACTCATAGGTCATGGTGACATCGAGGTTCTGACAGTTGCCGTTACCCTGTGCTGCAATACCGCCACGGAAGCCCTTACCGGAAAGATTGATGTCGTCATTGAGCGTGAGTACTCCCTTGACCATGAAGGCCAGGACTCCCCCGCTGACCGAGGCCGAATCCCACAACTGGGCTGTGAGTTCGCTGTTGACAACGGCATTCCGGTAGGTCCTCACCTTAATCAGCTGCACCCTGGCCGCGGCGTCGTAGGCATTGAGCAGGACACGGCTGAAGGTAACCCTCCGGCTGAGTGTATTGATAGATGCGACGAGCAGTATCTCGTATGCGCCGGGCCTCCCGACCACATTCTGGTAATTGCCCTGCAGAGTGGTGCCGGCGTTGATCCTCACACCGTTCATCTGTATCACCATCACGGTATCACCGACGGAGAAATCCGTGACATCGCTGACATCGACATAATTGGAACCCACCGCGGTGACCCTGGCATATTTGTTTATGTTACCCGTAACAAGAGGTGTCTGAGCATGGATGAAAACACCACAGGTCGTTATCATCATGATAATGAAAAGAAGATAACGTCTGAGTCTCCTACCTAAAGTAAATGGCATTTCGGGGGTATATGGTCCGCTAATATATACAAA
>CAZFIF010000202.1:0-4212 GCA_964519065.1 uncultured Rikenella sp. | reverse complement strand
GTTTTTTAAAAGTTGGAGGAACTCTGCGGGTTTTTTTATACTAATAAATTCAAAATTATGATCATAGCAGCTATATCATCAGGGGTCTGTTTCGCAATTGGCGGGGCGGGCCTTATAGCGGGATCAGGATTGTCATATTATCTGTGGCAACTGATGCTGCGAAACAGAAAGAACAAGATAATTAGTGAGGCGGAAGCTGAGGCCGAGGTTATCAAGAAGGAGAAGATACTGCAGGCCAAGGAGCGTTTTCTGCAGCTCAAGGCAGAGCATGAGAAGATAATCAACGAGCGCAACAACCGCGTTACCCAGTCTGAGAACAGGATCAGGCAGAAGGAGCTGACCCTCTCACAGAAGCTTGAGGAGGCCCAGCGCCGTAAGAGTGAGGCGGACAGCATCAGGGAGAGTCTGACACAACAGATGGAACTGCTTGAGAAGAAGAATGAGGAGCTCTCAAGGATGCACCGTCAGAAGGTTGAGCAGCTAGAGACCATCTCAGGTCTCTCGGCCGATGAGGCCAGGAACCAGCTTGTTGAGTCTCTGAAGGAAGAGGCACGCACAGATGCAATGTCATACATCAACGAGATCCTCGATGATGCTAAGATGACGGCCACCAAGGAGGCCAAGCGCATAGTGCTGATGGCCATTCAGCGTGTTGCGGCCGAGACTGCCATTGAGAATGCCGTGACGGTGTTCCACATAGACTCGGATGAGATCAAGGGCCGCATCATCGGCCGTGAAGGGCGTAACATCAGAGCTCTGGAGGCCGCCACAGGTGTTGAGATCATTGTTGACGACACACCGGAGGCCATTGTGCTCTCGGGATTCGATCCGGTTCGCCGTGAGATAGCCCGTCTGGCACTTCACCAGCTGGTTACTGATGGCCGCATCCACCCGGCGCGCATTGAGGAGATAGTTGAGAAGACGAGGAAACAGGTTGAAGAGGAGATCATTGAGACCGGCAAGCGTACCACCATTGACCTGGGAGTACACGGACTGCACCCTGAGCTCATCAGGCTTGTGGGCAAGATGAAGTACCGTTCATCATACGGACAGAACCTTCTGCAGCATTCGCGTGAGGTAGCCAACCTCGCCTCAATCATGGCCTCCGAACTGGGACTCAATCCCAAGCTTGCCAAGAGGGCAGGGCTGTTGCATGATATTGGCAAGGTGCCCGATGATGAGCCCGAGCTGCCGCATGCCGTTCTGGGTATGAAGCTGGCTGAGAAGTATAAGGAAAAACCGGAGGTCATAAATGCCATCGGCGCCCACCATGACGAGACTGAGATGACCACTCTCATAGCACCTATAGTGCAGGTGTGCGATGCTATCTCAGGTGCACGTCCCGGCGCCAGGCGTGAGGTCATTGAATCATATATCAAGAGGCTCAATGAGCTTGAGTCAGTTGCCCTGTCATACCCCGGGGTGACAAAGACCTATGCCATCCAGGCCGGGAGGGAGCTTCGGGTGATAGTGGGGGCGGACAAGGTTACAGACAATGATACGGAGAGTCTCTCCTTCGAAATAGCAAGAAAGATACAGAATGAGATGACCTATCCCGGACAGATAAAGATAACTGTCATAAGGGAGACCAGGGCTGTCAACTACGCAAAATGAACCAGCTGAAGATACTCAACATTGTTGGAGCCAGGCCTCAGATAATCAAGGCTTCAGCCATCAGTCGCGCCATTGCAGGCGACTTTGCGGAAGAGATCAGGGAAATAGTAGTTCATACGGGTCAGCATTATGACCGTGAGCTCTCCGAGGTCTTTTTTGATGAGCTCGAGATACGGACGCCTGATCATAACCTGCAGGTCGGGTCGGGAAGACACGGCCGCCAGACAGGCCTGATAATGGAACGCATTGAGGATGTGATACTCAATGAGAAGCCGGACTGCGTGATCATCTACGGTGACACCAACTCTACCCTGGCGGCTGCCATCGCTGCCTCAAAGCAGCATTATCCTGTTGTGCACATTGAAGCCGGGATGAGGTCGTTCAACAAGGCCATGCCCGAGGAGCTCAACCGCATTATGGCAGATCACGCCTCCACAGTTCTCTTCGCGCCCACAAACACTGCCTTCAAGAACCTGATGGCAGAGGGCTTCCGCCCTGAGAATATTGCACCTTATACCATCAACAATCCAAGGATATTTCTCACCGGCGACATTATGTATGACAACAGTCTCTTCTATGCGGACCTTGCGGAGAAGAAGAAACAGGATTTCATGGAGGGACTGAAGCTCGCGGAGAATGAGTACGTGCTTGTCACGATCCACCGTGACATGAATACCGATGATCCGGAGAGACTTACCGCCATCTTCAACACCCTCCGTGAACAGGCGGAGAACCACAGCATCAGAATGGTCATGCCGCTTCATCCAAGGACATTGATCGCTTTGCGCAACAGGGCACCGGAGTTATACCAGGCTCTGACATACAGTCAGTTCATCACCGTTGTCCGGCCCGTATCATTCCTTGAGATGATAATGCTCGAAAAAAAGGCGCGACTGATCATAACTGACTCAGGCGGGGTCCAGAAGGAGAGTCACTTCTTCTCAAAGCCCTGCATAGTGCTGAGAAAAGAGACTGAGTGGGTGGAGCTGGTAAAAAACGGAACTGTCAGGCTGGCTGATGCTGACCCTGTAAGGATCAGGGAGGCATGGGATTATTTCATGAACAGCAGTGAGGTGCTCCAGTACCCTGCCTTTTACGGCGACGGCAAGGCTGCCGTAACCATTCTCAGAGAGATACTTGAGATATTCAGGAGCTAAGTGCATCAAGCAGTTTCCTTGCCAGTGTCTTCACGGCAGGCTTGTAATCTGAAAGGAACTCTCCGGAGATCCGGTTTGCGATCACCACGCAGACGGTCAGGGCCTTATGGTTGAGAAGCTTCGCCAGTCCATAGATAGCTGAACTCTCCATCTCGTAGTTGGTAATCCTCTCTCCCCGGAACCGGAATGACGCTATCTTATCATTAATCTCACTGTCAAATGGCTCGAGCCTCAGATGGCGTCCCTGGGGACCGTAGAATCCCGGGGCGGAGATTGTAATGCCTTTGGTTATCCCGGCCGCAATATTTTCAAGCAGGAAGTTGTCAGCCTCTACCACATAAGGATATGCAAGGGAGTCAGGCCAGTCGAGGTGACCGGCGAGGGCATCGGCAAACATATGGTCGATACACCATTCGTACCCTTCATAGAAATGCAGCAAACCGTCAAAGCCTACCGCCCTGGCCGTGGCAATAAAAGAGCCCGGCTGAAGGTCGGGCTGCAGTCCCCCAGCAGTGCCCAGCCTGACGAAGGTGAGTGAGCGGGGCTCTTCCTTAACCCTGCCTGTGGTGAGATCTATGTTTGCAAGCGCATCCAGCTCATTGACTACAATGTCAATGTTGTCAGTCCCTATGCCCGAAGATATCACGGAAAAATCTGTTTCCCGGTAACTGCCTGTGACCGTGCTGAATTCCCTGTTGCTCTTTCTTACTCTCACTGTGTCAAACATCTGGGCTATGGTCTCAACCCTGCCAGGATCTCCTACAATTAAGATCCTGTCGGCGATCTCATCCGGTAGCAGGTGCAGATGGAAAATTGATCCGTCAGCATTGGTTATCAGCTCACTCTTTTTCATTCGATTTATTGTTTGTCATTTCATTGGTCAAATGAAACTTGCATGAAATAAAACGATCATTTTGTTCAAGCAAGTTTGATCTCCCTGAATGATAAGCTGCAAAAATACAAAAAATGTGATCAGTAAGACATTCTGATCCTTTGCCTTTTACCGCTGTTAAAGATTGTTAATATCTCCGGGAATCATCGGATTTAGGGGCTAGTGAAATATATTTGCTCCCCAAATCCGATATCTGCTCATGGCCCACAGTTTTACCATTATTAAATCAAACCGGATCAGGCTGATCGTACACATTGCGTTCCTTCTTCTTCTTATTTCTGTCGGGCATGCAAACGGTCAGGAGAAGAGAAGTCTGGCGGCCATGCGGATTGATGAATCCATTACTGTTGACGGGGTGCTGGATGAGACCGCATGGGAGAAGGCGGATGCGGCATCGGACTTCACAATCTACAGTCCGTATAACGGCGTTTCGTCACGATACAGGACAGAGGTAAGGGTTTTATTTGACGACGATGCGCTTTACGTTGGTGCAATGATGTATGATGACCATCCCGACAGTATTTTTTCAGAGTTGGGCCAGAGGGATGC
>CAZFIF010000201.1:0-4220 GCA_964519065.1 uncultured Rikenella sp. | reverse complement strand
CTGCACGGTGTCTGATCAGCCGTGAGAAAAGCTGTTACCTGTGCACGGAGCATGATCAGCCATTAGAGGACCAGCCGCCTGTGCACCGAGCCTGATAAGCTATGAGAAATCCTGATGCTGGTGCACAACAGATGCAGTACCACATATATCCTGCCCTGGTCCCGTGAATCTTAACGATCAGGGAAAAATCACATGCAGTTTCAGTAGTATTGAGGAAGAAGGTCGCCTTCCAGCCTGTTTACTGTTTCATAGGTTGAAGCAGAGGTGAGGCAGGATTTACTCACTTCACCTTAACGTACTTCTCGCTGTTGTAGTTACTTTTGTCAACCACTCCCAGCTCATCGGCAGGCCATACCTGGATGAGGGTATCATTCTCAACGACGATTCTCATCCGGAGGGTTTTTCCTTCATAATTCTTGTTGACGTGGTATTTTATTGACTCCTTATACACAATACCCTCCAGCGTATAGGATCCGCCTCCATAGCTTACAAATTTGGTGGTATCCATGGTGTAATCACCCATGACCATCCAGTAGTTGTTGCACCACATTTTAACCCCGCTTCCCTGGTAGTCTCCGGGGAAAGTAGATATGATCGAGTCGTTTTCCACCTGTCTGGCATAGATCAGATCCCATGCGCCAACGACAGGGTTAACCGGTTCCTGGTTGCATCCGGCAAGGATGAGCAGGAGCAGAGCGCCGAAAAGAACAGTCTTTTTCATAGGCCTATAGTTTTAATAAGAGGTTCCTCAATGGCTGATATGTAAATTTACGCTATGACAGGATATGAGTCAAGTTTTTTTGGACGTGGCCCTGTCTGCTTCAGATGCAGCAGCATATGTCAGTCACACACAGAGTGGGAAGCCAGACCCGGGTGGGACCTGCCATGTTTACGGGTCGGTTGGCGCTCCTCCTGCCTCCGGGAAATTATCGGGGAGCAATTTGGAATAGACTAGTCCTGCCAGGGCATTGGTAAGGCAGTTATTGTCATCCCGTCTCAAAGGAAAGTAGCATCGCAGGGCAAGGTAAAAAAGAGCGCCCGGCAGAATTGTGTATCTGAACCATGGCAGCACGTCGAGGATTGGATTTAGGAATGCACACACAACAAGGATAATGAACATGATCCTCTGACAGCGGTTCGTCTTCATGTGATTTTGTTTAGTGCAGCTTATCAAAAACAATAAAAAACATTTGGCTTTTATTGATTAACGTTTTATATTTGAGATGCTGCATTTCTAAAACTATTCACATGTCGTTGTCCAAGTACATTGCACGGTTGCAACGGATGGATCTACTAATTGCCTTGAAGGCAACCGGATCCCCGGAAGAATTTGCCAATAAGATGAACCTCAGCCGAAGCACTCTTTTTGAGACGCTTCAGGAGATGAAAGGGATGGGTGTTGACATCCGGTATTCCAACATCAGGGAGACCTATTATTATGGTGATGCCAGGCGAATAATAGTCAGGGTTGAGAAAGCCGGGGAGAAACAATGACTATCTTAATTCATAAGTGTAGGCTCCACTGTTTTAAAAGGACATGATAAAAGCTTGAATACTAAATAGTCAAATAATAAGGATATGGTAGAACGATTCTTGTCACACAAAGGCTGGAAACTATTTACCGGAATCACATTGGTGAATCTGCTCATTCTGTTTTTATCCCAGACAACTCTTATAAACGAGATTGTATTTTTCAACACTTACAGTGAGCAGCTTACATACGACAGAGCTATGGAGGTATTCAGCCAGATGCGTTCTTTCTCATGGGTTAGTTACATCATTACTCCAATACTTCTGTTGCTCAAATTCTCAGTGATGAGCGTGCTTCTCTATATCGGGATTTTTTTCAGTGACCTTCATAAGGAGATTACCCTGGGGAAGATATTCAAAGTGGTGATTGCTAGTGAACTGGTGTTTATTGTTGCCTCTATTATTAAACTATTGTGGTTCATCTTTTTTGCCGGCAATTACACCCTGGATGATATGAGCTTTTTCTATCCGCTCTCGTTGATTAATCTGTTCAGTCGGTCTGAGGTAGCCGCTTATTGGATTTATCCTCTGCAAACAGTAAATTTTTTCCAGTTGATTTATATAGTGTTGCTCGCACTGGGGCTGTCTAAGATCAGTTCAATTAAAAAGGAGACTGCTGACAAAGTTGTGCTTGCCACTTATGTCCCTGCCATGGCGGTCTGGATTGCACTCGTAATGTTTCTCTCAATTGATGTACAGGGATGAAAAAACGGATAGGTAAAGTCTTGCTTGTATTGGTGGGTGGATTCCTGATCTTTCTGACAGGTGGCATAATAACAAAGAAGGTTAAAGCCGATCAAGCTGCCGAGAAAATCAGAATTCTTCCCGTAATTGTTATGGAAGATATCTGGGGCAATTCATTCACCACTGACGAGATATCATCCGGGCCTCTTCTAATCACATTTTTCCATCCCGAATGCGATCACTGTAAATATGAGATATCGTCTCTTATTAGCACGGATTTGATTGGCAGTCAGTTAACAATACTTCTTGTGAGCTATGCTAAAGTAGATGATATACAGTCTTTTATACAAGAAATCGGGAATAATGATGCATTAAACGTGCAAGTTCTTCATGATCCTGACTTCAGGATGAGTGATATGTACAGAGCTGACGTACTTCCTTCAAACTTCATTTATGATAAGGAGTTAAGGCTTGTAAAAGTGTTCAAGGGTGCCACAAAGGCGGAGACCATTTTGAAATATCTGAATGGGAATGATTAAAATTAAGAGAGTTAAAGAGGTGTCATTGCTTCAGCACGACTCTACCGATTGTGGTGCAGCTTGCCTGGCATCGGTCATCAGGTATTTCGGCGGAGAATCCGGTATAGAAAAAATACGCCGACTAAGTGGTACAACTCAGTCAGGAACTACGATGCTGGGATTATATCAGGCAGCGCGGGAATCTGGTATGGAGGCTGCAGGTTATGAGGCTGCCATTAATGATATAATGGAATTTGACGGGATTCTAATTCTGCATGTAACTCCGGAACCGGGATATGAGCATTATATCGTTTCTTATGGTTTCTATGATGGCAGGTTTGTCGTCTGGGATCCTGCAAAAGGTTTGGAGTTAAGGACAGCAACAGAAGTTGAAAGGATTTGGGCGAGTCATAAATGTCTTGCAGTCAGTCCGGGTAAGGATTTTGTCCTGGATAAGGTATCAAGAAGAAGTAAGCGCAGGTGGATAGTTGATACAGTTAAGCCGGAGTACGAACTGCTTCTTGTAAGTGTTGTCGTAGGTATTGTCATTTCATTACTCGGTGTTGTAATGGCAGTCTACACGCAAAAGTTGCTTGACCGGATCCTCCCTTCAGGCGACATAAGCATGCTTGTTGTTTCGGTAATACTGGTGTTTCTGCTTCTTGCTGTTAGAGTTCTGCTGACTGCAGTACGACAATCCATGTTATTGTCTCAGGGGAAAACTTACAACATTCGTGTTGTTGACGGATTTTACAGTTCATTGCTTGGATTGCCGAAGCCGTTTTTTGATACCAGAAAAACCGGCGATATGGTTGCCCGACTTAACGACACCATGCGAATCCAGCGTGTCATCTCAGACGTTGTTAGCACTTATGTGATCGATCTTCTGATTGTGATGATAACAATGGCCATCATCTTCATTTATTCTTCCGTTGCCGGCATTATTTCAGCGTTAGCAATTCCTCTCTTTTTTCTTCTGGTTTTCAGTTGGAATAAACCCGTAATCAGATCACAGCAGGATCTTATGGCAGGTTATGCCATAAACGAGAGTAATTTCATAAATACACTCAAGGGTATTACCGAGATCAAGAGCATGCAATGGCAGAGTCATTATGAGAAAAAGAATAAATTGATATTCAGTATGTTCCAGGAGAGGGCTTTCTCGTTGGGGAAGATCAAAATTAAACTGGGGATGATTACAAACCTGGCAGGTACCCTCTACCTGATGGGATTATTGTTCTACACTTCGCTTGAGGTAATGGGGACGCGAATGACCCAGGGCGAGCTGATGGCTATCATTTCTCTTAGTTCTACCCTGCTGCCGTCAGTGATGAACCTGGCTCTCGTCTCCATTCCTCTGAGCGAGGCCAAGGTCGCCATCGAAAGGATGTTTGAATTCACGCAGTTACAACCGGAAGAGTCTGATGAAAATGCAGAGAATCGAGAATTCCCTTTTTCCCGGATTACTCTGAACAGCATTGCCTTTCG
>CAZFIF010000200.1:0-4275 GCA_964519065.1 uncultured Rikenella sp. | reverse complement strand
GCCATGCGTTGACCGTCAGCAGCGCCTCGCGGGTGTAGTATACATCGCACGGACCAGTGATCTCAAGCCTGTAGTGCCATCCGTTCATGGCGTTGACGGCGTTCATGATAACCAGCTGAGGTGTCTGGGTGCCCTGGTAGAGCGCCCCGTCACTCAAGCTTGTCCATCCTGAACCGTCGTTGACCTGCCATACCGTCGTCTCTCCCGCACCGGTGTTGAACACCTGCGAGAAGAAGGCAGTGCCTGTCTGGTCACACACCTCGGCATCAGCAGGCTCGGTGATGATGGAAGGCTCCATGTAAACCCTGAGCGGTGCAAACGAGCTGGTGACAGGAGGCAGACAGGTGCCTGAGACGACCACCCTTACCAGGTAACCGTTCATTGATATATCCAGGTTGCTGATAGTAAGATCCGGTGTTGTGGTGCCTGAATAGGGTCCGGCATCGGCGATGTTGGCAAAGCCTGTTCCGCTGTTGACCTGCCACTGGTAGGCCAGGTTGGTGCCGGCAGCTACGACGCTGTAGGTAGCGCTGCCGCCGGGACAACCCCTGAACTCATCAGGATGGTCTGAGATCTCAGGTGCAGTGTTGACGGTGAGCACTGCCTCATCCGAGATAAGGTCGGGAGAACAGTCGCCGCCGATGACCACACGGTAACGGGTGCCGTCCATGGTGCGCGGAGGACCGAACACCATAAGGATCGGGGTCTGCACACCAAGATAGAGACCGGTGTTGGTCAGATCGGTCCAGTTAGTACCGTCGAAGAACTGCCAACGGTAGGTGAGGTTGGCACCGTCAGCCAGGGCGGTGAAGCTTGTGGTCATGAACTCGCAGATAGCCGAACTGGCAGGCTGCTGGTTGATTATCGTCTCAATAGAGACATCAAGCTGCACCGTCTGTGAGATGGCCTTCGGCAGACAGCTGCCTTCAATCTCAACGCGGTAACGGTAGTTATCGTATGTACGCGGCACAGCCGTCAACGAAAGCATGCTCGTGGTGGCACCGGAATAGACACCGACGTCACTGATGGCGCTGAAGCCCAGGCCATCCCCGATATCAACATACCACTGGTACGTGAGGGCCGTGCCCTGTGCCGTGACCGTGAATGCAGTATTGGTATTCTCGCATATGGTCGAAGCCACCGGCTGAGCAAGTATCTCCGGCGCGGTGTTGACCGTAAGGAGTGCGGCAGTGGAGGTGTCAGGCGGTGTGCATGTTCCGGATACAATCACCCTGAACATGTCTCCGCTCATGGTCCGGTGCGTGCCGTTGACCTTGAGATTCATCGTCGAGACCCCGAAGTATGTGGCCGTCTCGGTGAGGTTGTTCCAGTTGGTGCCTCCGTCAATGCTGCGCTGCCACCTGTAGGTTGCACCTGTGGTGACGCCTGCATCGACAATAAAGTCTGCAATGGCATACTCGCAGATGATCACGTTATCAGGCTGGTCCACTATCTCCGGCAGCTCATTCACTGTCAGGAACGCGGGCAGCGAGGTTAAGCTGGAGCCGCAGCTGCTGTGCACTATAGCCCTGTAGGCAGTGTTGTTGTCGGCCGTGGCTACCGCGGGAATGATATATGATGCATTGGTCTCACCGGGTATGAGCGTCCATGTGGCGCCGCCGTCACTACTCTTCTCCCACTCGTATGACGGGTTGGTGGTGAGACCGGCATTGACGGTGAAGGTCGCCGTCGCGCCCTCGCAGAGGGTGAGGCTGACAGGGTGCTGCGTGATCTCAGCCTGGCGGGTCACCGTCAGTGTGACGGGAACCGACTCGGCATAAGGTGCGCAGGTTCCGGATACCCTTACCATATATAAATATCCTGACATCATCTCCAGCGTGCTCACCACCGTCAGCGTGGCAGTGTTGGCTCCCTGGTAACGGGCGCCGACAGCCGGCGTCCAGCCTGACCCGGTATCTACATACCACTGGTAGGTCGGGTTGGTGGTTACACCGGCGGCAACGGTGAAGACGGCATCCTCACCGGCACAGAGTGTGACGTCTGCAGGCTGGGCCGATATCTCAGGCTTCTCATTGACCGTGAGGGTCACGATGTCCGACAGGACAGCCACGGGGCAGTCGCCGGATATCTCAACCTGGTACTTGTTGCCGTTCATGGCTGAGGTTGCTGTTACCAGCAGCGTGGCGGCGTTTTCTCCCACCAGCGGCGTCATGCCCGAACCGGTGTCAACAAACCACTGGTACTGCTGGTTGGTGGTCATGCCTGCGTCAGTGACAAATGTTGCTACATCATCCTCACAGACAGTGGCATTAACCGGCTGGAGAACAATCTCCGGCACAACCTTCACATCAATAGTTGCTGAGCCTGTAAGGTCGGCATGCGGTGCAGAGACCGTGCATCCCTTGCTGTCAGTAACCGAGGTGATGGTATAGGTGGTCGAAACCAGCGGATTGACGGTGATCGGGGCTCCGCTGATATAGTTGGGTACCGTCGTGCCGTCACTGAGAACAACTGTGAAGGGCGATACCCCTACAGTAACAGTAACTGTCACCGTAGCCGGGTCACCCGGGCATACAAATCCTGCTCCGGCGATCGAAGCTACAGGCAGCGGATTGACGGTCACAACGACCTCGTTGCTGTATGCCGGATCACATGCTGCCGAATTAACGCGGCGACGGAAACGTGTTGTCTGCGTGATGCCGGCAGGAGGATCGTATGAAGCCATGGTGGCACCGGGAACATTGTTCCAGGTGGTGCCGCCGTTGATGCTGCTCTCCCACTGGAAGAGTATCACGGCAGGACCGCCGGCAGGTGCTGTCACCTCATTGAGCGGCAACGGGTTACCGAGGAAGCAAACCTCCTGGTCTCCGTCAACGGAGCCCGGCATCAGTTCCGGTGGCTGCGTGATGTTGATCGAGGCCTCGGCATAGCAGCCGTTGGCATCGGTCACACCTGCGGTGATGGTTCCTGCAGCTGCGCCGGTGAAAGCAAGAGAGGTACCTGTGATGGTAACACTCGCACCGGTGTTGTCGCTCACAACAATCACGGTGTAAGGCGCCGTGCCTCCCGAGACGGTGAACGAGCCGGTGGCAGTGGCGTCACCGTAGCATGCCAGCACCACATCGGGTGTCTTGCCAAGCGTCAGCACCGCCGGCTCAAGAAGAACGGCAGTGGTGACAGAGCTGCAGTTGTTTGCATCGGTGACAGTGATACTGTAAGTACCGGCAGCAAGCCCGCTGATATCCTCTGTGATGGCAGTGTATCCGGAAGGACCCGTCCATGCGTACACATAGGGAGCCTCGCCGCCGCTGACACCAAGGTCAATGGCACCGTCGGTACCGCCGTTGCACCGTATATTATACCCGCCGGCATATACAACCGGTGTGGTGGTAAGCACTATCGGCGGATTGACGGTGATGGTCACCTGGTCACTGGCCGTACAACCGTTCCTGTCGGTGATGGTGACAGTATAGGTTGTCGTTGCGGCCGGCTTGGCAGTAGGACTGGCAACATTTGTGTAGTTCAGCCCTGCTGCTGGCGACCAGTTGTATGTATAGTCTCCTGAGAGGAGCAGCTCTCCTCCGGCACCGACAGCCGTAAGATGGGCCACGGATGTCGGGCATGAGCCTATGATGTAGTCATCGGCGCTGGCAGTGACTGTCAGCGGCGGCGCCACATTGACCTGCACCTGCGCGGTGGTGGTACAGCCGTTGCTGTCAGTCACGGTGACAGTGTAAAGGGTTGAGGCCGCCGGCTTGGCAGTAGGATTGGCCTTCGTAGCGTCATCAAGCGTGCCGGCATTGTCCCACAGATAGGTGTATCCGCCTTCGCCGCCGTTGACCGTGGTGCTCAGGTGAGCCACGGAGAGCGGGCATGCGCCTATCGGATCGTCATCAACGGCAGCAGTAGCTGTCAGCGGCGGGGCAATATTGATCGTAACATTAGCAGTGACGGTACAACCGTTGGCGTCAGTGACGGTGACAGTGTAGGTGGTGTTGACCAGCGGCTTGGCAACAGGACTCTTTATAGCCGGATCACTAAGTGAAGCGGCCGGAGCCCAGCTGTAGAGATAGGGCATCTCACCCCCCGTAACATTCACGTCAAGCGTGGTGTTGGAGATGGGGCAGTCACCTATCAGATAGTCCGTGGCCGTGGCTATAGCCGCCAGCGGCGGACGCACCTCTATGGTGACGGTGTTGACGGCAGTACAGCCGTTGGCGTCGGTGACGGTGACAGTGTAGGTGGTCGTCGATGCCGGCTTGGCAACAGGATTGGGTATATCAGTTGCACTGAGGCCTGTTGAGGGTGCCCAGC
>CAZFIF010000199.1:0-4291 GCA_964519065.1 uncultured Rikenella sp. | reverse complement strand
CACTGGCCAGGGTGACTGAAAGGGTCATTGAGCTGGGCGACAAGAAGGAGACGGTCACCACGGAGGACCTTCCGTTCATCATCGCAGATGTGCTTGGCAACGACCGCTCAACATATAAAATATTCATCAAGAACTACTCCCTCACTCTCTCTTATGGACTTAAACCCGCAGCCAGTGTACAGATTGAGATTGACGGCCTCCTCTTCCAGGAGACATCGTCAGGCGACGGTCAGTATGACGCATTTATGAAAGCGGTCAGGAAGATATATGACCAGATGGGAAGGGAGCTGCCGTTGCTTGCTGACTATGAGGTATCCATACCTCCGGGAGGAAAGAGTGATGCACTTGTTGAGACGGTCATCAGATGGAATCACCAGGGAAAGGAGTTCAGAACCCGGGGCCTGGATGCTGACCAGACTGAGTCGGCCATCAAGGCAACGGAAAAGATGCTCAACATTATTGAAAACAATGAGATCAAACCAGCATATAAAAACTTAATGACAGTTTCAGATGGAATTTAAAATAGCTCTTCTTGCCGGCGACGGCATCGGACCGGAGGTGACTGAAGAGGCCTGCAAAGTGCTGCTGGCCACGGGAGAGAGGTTCGGTCATAAATTTCACTTTACCGGCGGACTTATAGGTGCCGCCGCCATTGACAGTACCGGCAGCCCACTGCCTGATGAGACGCTAAAGCTCTGCAGGGAGTCGGACGCTGTATTGTTCGGAGCTATAGGTGACCCGAAATATGACAATGATCCCGCTGCCAGGGTCAGGCCTGAGCAGGGACTGCTGGCCCTGCGGCGCGAGCTTGGCCTCTATGCCAATGTAAGGCCGGTAAAGACATTCCCCGCACTGATTGACATGTCTCCACTAAAGAGAGAGATAGCCCTCAACACTGATATTGTAATGGTTCGCGAACTCACGGGAGGCATCTATTTCGGACGACCCCAGGGGAGGTCGGAAGAGGGAAATACAGCCTATGACACATGCGTTTACCACCGTTACGAGATAGAACGCGTAGTGCGGCTTGCATGCGATTATGCTATGCAGCGTGGAAAAAGAGTAACGGTGGTAGATAAGGCAAACATACTGGCTACATCGAGGCTGTGGCGGGAAACAGCCAGAGATATTGCATTGGAGTACAGCGATATAACAATGGATTTCATGTTCGTTGACAACGCTGCCATGCAGCTGATCCGGTTTCCCTCCTCCTTTGATGTCATTGTGACTGAGAACCTGTTCGGTGACATCCTCTCCGATGAGGCCAGCGTCATCTCCGGCTCAATGGGGATGATGCCTTCAGCGTCAATCGGCACCTCCACATCACTCTTTGAACCCATCCACGGATCATACCCCCAGGCGGCAGGAAAAAACATTGCAAATCCTGCCGGAACCATACTCTCCGCCGCCATGATGCTCGATATGGCCCTTAACCTGAAGCAGGAGGCAGCGGCAATATCAGAGGCCGTCGGCAGGTCTGTCGAGGCAGGTTTTGTCACAGCGGACCTTGACCCAATAAACCCGAAATCAACGTCAGAGACCGGTGACTGGATATCAGAATATATCAGGAGAAATTTTTAATGTAAACTTACCACCTTGCCGGTTGTTTAAATAAAAAGTTATATTTGCACCTGCATAATTAACAATGATTACAAATAGACTTCATCATCATCATTCTCATACTTGCTCTCAGGCGAGATGAAAATGGTATGGTGAAAACTGAATATCATAAACCCGTCTGAGCAGATCAGGCGGGTTTTTTGTTGTCGCACGGTCTGCTCAGTCAAACAGAAGAGTCAGATGAGCATACTGAAAATTGCAATCCAGAAGAGCGGAAGACTGAGTGAGAGCTCCCGCAAGTTGTTTGAAGAGTGCGGCATAAAGATCTCCAACGGCTCAGGCAGCCTGAAGGTCATCGCCGGAAATTTCCCTGTAGAGATACTGCTGCTGCGTGATGATGACATCCCCCAGTACGTTGAACAGCAGGTTGCTGATATAGGGATAGTGGGTGAAAACACACTCTTTGAGAAGAAGAAGGATGTGGATCTGCTGGATCAATTGGGATTTGCCGGCTGCCGCCTGAGCCTGGCCATCCCAAAGGACGAGGCATACACCGGCCCGGAATTCTTCATGAACAAGAAGGTGGCCACAAGTTATCCGGTACTTCTGGCTGAGTATTTTGCCGCAAGAAATATCAATGCTGAGATTGAGGAGCTGAGCGGCAGCGTTGAGATAGCCCCGGGCATAGGTCTCGCCGATGCTATCTGTGATATCGTCAGCTCCGGCAGCACCCTGATTACCAATGGACTGCGCGAGGTGGAGACCATCATGAAAAGCCAGGCGGTCATGATAGCCAACAGGAACATCAGCGGTGAAAAGAAAAAGATACTTGAGAAACTGCTCTTCCGTATCAGGGCTGTCAGAAATGCCAGGGAGAACAAGTATATACTGCTCAATGCCCCCGAAGAGGCAGTGGATGAAATCTGCAGGATCCTGCCGGGCATGAAGAGTCCTACCATACTCCCGCTGGTGGAAAAAGGATGGTGCAGCCTCCACTCCGTAGTCAAGGAAGATGAGTTCTGGGAGAGGATCGATCAGCTAAGAGAAGCAGGGGCAGAGGGCATCCTGGTAATACCCATAGAAAAAATGATACTGTGATGAAGAGACTTATCTATCCGGGTCATGAAGAGATCAGCGCTGCCCTCGGCAGGCCGTCAGCAGCCAGCAGAGATATTGACGACACCGTCAGGGAGATCCTTGCCATGGTCAGGTCCGAAGGCGATGTTGCCCTGCGTCAATTATCAGAGAGGTTTGACGGTTATGCCCCTGCCTCATTCAAGGTAGATGAGGACACCATTCATCAGGCCGGAGAGAATATTGCCCCGGAGCTCAGGGAAGCCATGCATCAGGCATCTGCAAACATCACCTCCTTTCATTCTGCACAGTTGAAGAGCACAGAGCCGTTGATTACAACCGACGGTGTAAAATGCTGGAGTCGCGATGTGCCGATTGAGAAGGTGGGGCTCTATATCCCCGGTGGCACCGCACCGCTCTTCTCCACCGTCCTGATGCTGGCCATACCTGCACGCCTCGCCGGATGCCGCGATATCATCATCTGCACCCCTCCCGGAAGAGACGGCAGGGTCAGTCCGCTCATCCTCTATGCGGCCTCGCTGGCCGGTGTGACTGACATATATGCAGCAGGAGGGGCACAGGCCATAGCAGCCATGGCTTACGGTACTGAATCAATCCCTGCCGTTTATAAGATATTCGGCCCCGGAAACAGCTATGTCACCAGGGCCAAGGAACTTGTACAGCTTGAGGGTACTGCAATAGACATGCCTGCCGGACCAAGTGAGCTGATGGTCATAGCCGATGAGAGCGCCAACCCTCTCTTTGTGGCTGCCGACCTGCTTTCCCAGGCTGAACATGGCACTGACAGCCAGGTGATTATGCTCACCGACAGCAGATTCATAGTTGATCAGGTGGAAGCGGAGCTTGAGAAACAGGCAGCACTCCTGGATAGAAACAGTATCATCATGCAGTCGCTTGAAAACAGCGCACTGATACTGCTAGACACAATTGATGAATGCCTGGATGTCAGCAACAGGTATGCCCCGGAACACCTGATCCTGGCTACAGCAGATCCCCATCGTCACGCTGCTGCAGTGGTAAACGCCGGGTCAGTTTTCCTGGGCAACTACAGCAGCGAGAGTACGGGCGACTACATGACCGGTCCCAATCATACCCTTCCTACAGCGGGTTATGCCAGAAGCTACAGCGGGTTGTCAACAGGCAGCTTCATGAAGAAGATCTTCTTCCAGGAGGTGACAGTGCGCGGCATAATGAATATCGGTCCGTCAACTGAGTTGCTGGCCGGAGCCGAGATGCTCGGGGGACACAGGAATGCAGTGTCGGTAAGACTAAAATATCTGAATGATGAACAGAACAGATCAACTGGTAAGGCCTAACGTAAGGGCGCTGGTGCCCTATTCCTCCGCCAGGGATGAATATGAGGGAAAAGATGGCATCTTCCTTGATGCCAATGAAAGCCCCTTCGGTACTCTCAACAGGTATCCCGATCCCCGCCAGAAGGAGCTCAGGGCTGCCATCAGCAAACTGAAGGGAATTGCTGAAGAAAACATTTTTCTTGGAAACGGAAGCGATGAAGTGATCGATCTGTGCTATAGGATCTTCTGTAACCCGGGAATTGACAAAGTGGTGATATTTCCGCCCACATACGGGATGTACCAGGTATCAGCGGCAGTCAATGACGTTGAGGTTATCAAAG
>CAZFIF010000198.1:0-4292 GCA_964519065.1 uncultured Rikenella sp. | reverse complement strand
GGCCTTGGCGATACGGCTTCGCACTTTGTATGGGACATGGTGGGCTTCTGGATCCTGATTTTTTATACGGATACCTTCGGAATTTCTGCGGCGGCGGCCGGTACTATCATGCTGATAGCCCGATTCTGGGACATGCTCAGCGATCCGCTCATGGGTATCATTGCCGACAGGACCAGCACCCGATGGGGAAAATTTCGTCCCTATCTGCTCTGGATGGCGCTTCCCTACAGCGTCCTGGCTGTGCTTACCTTTTCCACACCTGACATCGGTCCCACCGGAAAGGTGATTTACGCCGGAGTCACATACCTGTTGCTGATGACCGTTTTTACTGCCATCAACCTTCCATATTCCTCGCTGGGCGCCGTAATGACCTCCGACTCCTACGAAAGGGCAGGACTGAATTCATACCGGTTCATATTTGCCTTTGCCGGTCAGTTTGTTGTCACGGGAACAGCCCTTTATCTGGCCGGCTTCTTTGGCAAGGGCGACAACGCCAAAGGATATCAGTACACCCTGTTGTTGTTTGCAGCTATCAGTTTCATTCTGTTCATGATTACCTTCATGACCACCAAAGAGAGGGTAAAACCGCCCGCCAGGCAGCAGCATAACCTGAAGCAGGATGTTAAAAACCTGTTCAGGAACCGTCCCTGGGTCATCCTTTTCTTTGTAGGTATAATATCGTTTGTCATGTTCGCCCTGCAGAATCTCTCTATTGCCTATTACTTCAAATACTATATCGGGCAGGAGCAGAACGTACAGTTGTTCAATGTAATCGGTACCGTTGCGCTGATAGCGGGTATCCCGTTCTCAAAACCGCTGGCACAAAGGTTTGGGAAACGAAATGTTTATATTGCCAGTTCTCTGCTGTCAGGCCTCTTTTTCATTTTGTTATATCTCCCCGGCAGCGAGAATATGACCGCCGTTTATATACTGAATATCCTGGCAAAATTCACCTACGCTCCTGCCGTACCCCTGCTCTGGACCATGCTTGCCGATACTGCCGATTACTCCGAATGGAAATTCGGCCGGCGCGCAACCGGACTGGTATTTTCGGCCGCTACATTCGCACAGAAGGCCGGATGGGGCATTGGCGGCGCACTTGCAGGCTGGATGCTGGCCCTGTTTCAATTCGTCCCAAATGCTGACCAGTCAGCCTCTACACTAACCGGAATCAAACTGATGATCTCAGTCTTTCCCGGAATTCTCTATATGTCATGCGCCATTCTTCTCTGGTACTATGCCATTGATCATAAAACCTGCCTCCTGATGCAGGAAGAACTGGACAAAAGGAGGGAAGAGTCAGAGGAGAAATAAAGAGGGAAGCTACGCCCGGGTAAAACTGATAATTGCACCAGCGTATTCAGTGATTACAACAAGACAGAGATGACTGTGCCACCATCTGAAACATATAATAGCACCGGCGAATTCAGTGAATAATGATTGATAAAGATTCCTGTTCGACATTTAAAAATGATAACATCACCTGCATTATGAGAAAGTTACTTCCAATTCTGATTTTCGCCATAGCAGCCCTGGTGGCTGTCTCATGCAACCAGAGACCGCGCGCCACAGGTAAGACGGCAGCCGAAATTCTTGGCTCCCCCGACTACCAGGCCATCTCATACGGAGGGTATCGCGAAACCACCAGAGATATTCAACCCACGATCCCGCAGTTGAAGGAGGACATGAAAATATTGTCGGCCATGGGAATAAAGCTGCTTCGCACCTATAATGTCCATCTCGATGAAGCTGCCAACCTGCTTGAAGCCATCAGCCAGCTGAAGAAAGAGGATCCCGGATTTGAGATGTATGTGATGCTGGGTGCCTGGGTCGACTGCAAGAATGCCTGGACTGACCTGCCTGACCGTATCAGAAACGAAGAGAGTCCCAGGAATGAGACAGAGATCAATCGGGCTGTAGAGCTGACGCAACAATACCCCGATATTGTAAAAATAATTGCCGTGGGTAACGAGGCCATGGTGCACTGGGCATGGGACTATTATGTTGAACCCGCGATCATCCTGAAATGGGTCAATCATCTGCAGGATCTGAAGAAGAAAGGCAAACTGCCCGAAAGCCTATGGATAACAAGCTCTGACAATTATGCATCGTGGGGCGGAGGCGGAACCGAGTACCACATGGAAGAGCTAAACGAACTCATCAAGGCGGTTGATTTCATTTCAATGCACACCTACCCGATGCATGATTCGCATTATAATCCCGACTTCTGGAGAGTCCCGGAGGAGCAGGAAAATCTGTCAGATATGGAGAAAATTGATGCGGCCATGTTAAGGGCAAGAGATTATGCCATCGCTCAGTATGAAAGCGTGGTCACATATATGGAAAGCCTCGGTGTTGAAAAACCCGTTCACATAGGCGAAACCGGATGGGCAACCGTTTCAGACGGGATATACGGAGAGATGGGATCCAGGGCTACCGATGAATATAAATCGGCACGCTTTCACCATCTGATGCGCGAATGGACAAACACAAACGGGATAAGCTGTTTCTACTTTGAAGCGTTTGACGAGCAGTGGAAAGACGCTGCCAATCCGCAGGGTTCCGAGAACCACTTCGGGTTGTTTAACCTTCAGGCACAGGCAAAATACGCGTTGTGGGGCCTGGTGGATGCGGGCATCTTTGATGGCCTGACCCGCGATGGCAATCGTGTCACTAAAACATTTAACGGCGACACTGCTGCCCTGATGCAGCAGGTGAAAGAGCCGCCAGCCTTACAGGAGATAAAGGCTGAGCAATAACAAGACGAAATAACTTTGGATTCAGACAATAATTCAATGTTTTAGAAACCGCCGGCATCAAATAATCTATGGGTGAACCATAAAAATAGTGGTCATTTAATGTCTGGCTGTCCCGGCGATCTTTAATCAATCAGGTTTTCCACCATACCCGATTATGACATCATCAGTTACCTGTCTGATTCCCCTTTTTTCAAAAAGCCGTTTTACTTTGTGGTATTCGTCATCTCTTTTGTGTTCGGGGATTTTTGCATACCACCAGTTTGAGGAAACAGCTGCAAAGAAATCACATGCATCCGATGGTGTCCTGAAAAGATTTCGCCATATGAATCTGTTTATCTTGATATCCCGGAATCCATTGGTTTTCATTATTTTAAAAACCTGTTTCTCGGTTCGTGGCCAGAACTCAAATCGATAACCAAGGACATCTCTTTTATCAACAGCCCGGATATTGGTGTCAATAGCCTCCCAGTAATGTTCAGGACCATGAGCTCCCAGTGATACTAATCCGCCCGGTTTCAGAACACGATACATCTCACGGACTGCTTTTACCTGATCAGGGAATAATCCAAAAGACATTCCGGTTATCACTGTATCAAAACTATTGTCCTTAAATGGTAACGATTCTGCATCCAGCTGGCAGAAACTGATGCGGGTTGAATCAAAACCAGCTGCTCTGGATTTTTCCTCGGCCAGTTTCAGCATATATTCCGAGATATCTCCGCATACAACTTTCCTGGCACCAAGTTCAAGGGCGAGAAGTGAAATAATGCCTGTTCCACAGCCTATGTCAATTACCTCCTTGTTCCTTAAATCCATACCATGCAGCTGAGCAATGGCTGCCTTCTTTTGATACTCTGCAGCGAGGCTGTCATATCCTGTCACATGATCTGAAAATGCTCCTTCGTAACCCAGCTTTACCCGCTCCTTCATAGCAGTTTTATTGCCTGAATTACCGTTCAGTAATGCTATCAGGTTATTGGCATTTACCAACAGCAATACCGGCAATGATAATTTCCCTGTCCAGAAAAGTGATTTCATCTTCATCGTAAAAAAGGATGAATCGAGTGGATTCTTCTCACTCAAAATTAGATGATTGGAGGATGCAAAGCAATTTTATTTAAGTGGCACCAGGTCCGGTCTTTCCGGAGAAGGAGAAGACTTGGTATATAAATACAATGCAGGTACCAACACATGGACGGAAACAACTTCCCTGAATCAAAGGAGGTACTACCGCAGCATCACCGGCATACGGGGCCTCACGCACCGTTGAAGAAGGAGTGATTACAGTAAGAAATATTTAATACTCTGGTTATTGTTTTTCAATAATCAAGACTCCACTGCAATTGAGCAAATAGCAGGGCGATCAGTACTTGCCCAAAGGGTATCAATCCCGGTACTCTTGTTAACCAAAATCTTGTTAAATTTCTTCTTCCTTTTTATGGAATATGCCGTTTTAATGAATCCTCCAGTTAAACTTACAGAAATGAAAAAGACAACTCTGAGGAACATTGGCCTCTTTCTGCTTGCCGCTGT
>CAZFIF010000197.1:0-4316 GCA_964519065.1 uncultured Rikenella sp. | reverse complement strand
ACATGGTTGCCTGGAGATCGCTCAAGACCCCAACTGCCGTGGCTGACTTCCTGGTGGAACATACAGCTGAATGCGAGAACAGGATCATTGAAATGGCAGGTGCACTGACAGAGGCAGCAACAGACACCATTGCTGCTGCAGAAGAGCACCTGGCCTCCCTGCAAAACCGCACCGCTGCCACAGCCCGTCTTATAATCAGGGTCAGGAGCGATAACCTGAACTACCATGCCGAGTCCATGCGCCGCTCAGGAAAAAATGTGATCAGGGCGGCGGCGGAGAAGACGGAAAAACTGGAAACCGCAATCCGTCACCTCGATCCTGCCGGTGTCATGCGCCGGGGCTTTACCCTGACCTCCAGGGACGGACTGATAGTACACTCGGCAAAGGATCTGCAACCGGGAGACATCATTACTACACACTTCGAAAAGGGGAAAGCAAAAAGTACCGTTAAGGAAATCAAATGTAAGAAATAGACTATGGCAAAGAAAGAAATCGGATTCAACCAGGCTGTTAAACAGATAGAGGAGATCCTGAAGAATATCGAAGAGGGAGAACCGGATATCGACAGGCTGTCGGATAATATCCGGAAGGCAGCTGAACTGATAAGAGTATGCCGCCAGCGACTCAGGGAGACGGAAGAGAAGATCGACGGGATCATCAGTGATCTCAAGTCTTGAAACCCTGAGGTCAAAAAACAAGGAAGCCCCGCCGCAGCGGGGCTTCAACTCGAAACCCTAACCTAAATTCCAGAAAACTAACTCTTCTGTTAGAAAACTACCTTCAACAATTAAAACGTAAAAGTTAAGCTTTTGTTTCGTAAAATTGAAGAAAAAACAGATTTTTTATTAACAATTCAGTTTTTTTCGATACCGAATATATCTTTGAACGCTTTTTCAAATGCTTCTTTAGGAAGCGCTCCCATTGCCATCTGCGGTTGTCCCTCCATAGGAACAAACAACAGAGAAGGAATACTCCTTATCCCGAACACAGATGCAAGCTCCTGTTCTGCCTCAGTATCAATCTTATAGACGTACAGTTTGCCTTCGTACTCCTTTGAGAGCTCTTCTATAACAGGGGCAACCATCTTGCAGGGGCCGCACCAGTCTGCATAGAAATCTATTATGCAAGGCTTGTCGCCTGAATATTTCCACTCTTTGTTCTGCTCGTAATCAAATACCTTCTCAAGAAATGTCTCTTTTGTCAAATGCTCTGCCATATCTTCTTTTTTTATTGTTTAACAGATTTTTATGAATTATGTTCAGAGATGCAATTGCTGTGCCGTGAGGCCCGACGAAGTAATTTTTCTACAAGTTAGGCTATAAATTGTAATTTTGTCACGGTTTACGGTTAAATTGTCATGCAGAATCCATGAACATATTCCCTGATGACAGGATTTTTGAGGTTGTCGCAAAGGTAGCCGACAGGGAGCAGGTCGAGGCATATATTATCGGCGGCTACGTGCGTGATCATATCATGGGCAGGGAGCACCCTGACAGGGATATTGATATTGTCGTTATCGGTGACGGACCGGCGATGGCACGTGCTGTGGCGCGTGAGATAAGCCGCGACATCCGGGTTACTGTCTTCAAGACATTCGGTACCGCCATGTTCCGCTACGGGAACCATGATATTGAATTTGTCGGTGCCAGAAAAGAATCCTACTCCGAAGACTCCCGCAAGCCTTCAGTCACCCCGGGAACCCTGGAGGATGACCAGAACAGGCGCGATTTCACCATCAACGCCCTGGCCATAAGCCTTAACAAAAACAATCCCGGCGAGGTCCTGGATCCTTTCGGAGGCATAGAAGACATACGTAACGGCATTATACGCACCCCTCTTGATCCTGACACCACCTTCAGTGATGACCCCCTCAGGATGATGAGGGCAGTCAGGTTTGCAACCAGCCTGGGCTTCGGGATTGAAGAGGGTACGCTGGCATCAATAACCCGCAATGCAGAGAGGATCAGTATCGTGTCAGCGGAGAGGATCACCATTGAGCTCAATAAGATAATGGCAGCTGCGACACCATCAACCGGATTTCTGTTGCTGGAACAGACAGGACTCCTTCCTCTCATCCTGCCGGAGATCTCAAAGCTCAGGGGAGTTGAGGATAAGGATGGTAAAGGCCACAAGGATAACTTTCATCATACGTTGAAGGTGCTTGACAACACGGCGGAGAAGAGTGATGACCTGTGGCTTCGCTGGGCAGCCCTGCTGCACGACGTGGCCAAGCCTCTCACGAAAAAGTACGTTCCCGGAACAGGCTGGACTTTCCACGGGCACGAGTTCCTCGGCGCCAAGATGGTGCCTGAAATATTCAAACGGCTGAAGCTGCCGCTCAACGACAGGATGAAGTATGTCAGAAAGCTTGTTGGGCTGCATCTGAGGCCGATAGCCCTCGTGCAGGAGGAGGTCACCGACTCCGCCGTCAGAAGGCTGCTGTTCGAGGCCGGCGATGACATTGACGATCTCATGCTGCTCTGCGAGGCTGACATCACCTCGGGTAACAGGATGAAGGTCAGGAAGCACCGTGAAAACTTCGCCCTGGTGCGCAGAAAGCTGCGCGAGATAGAGGAGAAGGACGCGGTCAGGACCTTTCAGCCCCCTGTGCACGGCGATGAGATCATCGAGGCTTTCGGTATACCGCCAGGACCGATGATCGGGGTGATAAAAAGCGCCATAAAGGAGGCTATCCTCGACGGGGTAATACCCAACGATCATCAGGCTGCCCGTGAGTTTATGATTCAGAAGGGCAGGGAGCTCGGACTGGAACCCCGGTAATCATCCCGGGAAACTCAGAGATTACTTCCGGAACAGCTGTGAATAGTCACGGTACTCAATAGATCATTCCGGATCACCTGACACCTATCCGTCGTCTCACTGTTATCATCACCGGCAGGTGATCCGAGTATCCGCCAGCCCATCTGAAGCCGCCGTATGTGGCAAAAGGCTTCATCCCCGGATAATCAGCGTCGGCCGTCAGCATAAAGGGTAGAGACACACTCCTGAATGACAGGGTATCAGCCGTGAATGATCCGCTGCCATCTGCCATTGCCTTTGTTACCAGAATATGGTCAATCAACTCCCAGGTTCCCTGGTACCGGTAGGACCCTTCCCCCGAAGCAGAGAGACCTTCTGCTGTATTTACAAGCATCCTGTCACCGGTCATCTCTGTCATTATTTTATCATCGGGCCGAGCGTTTAAATCGCCCATCACTATCAACGAAGCATCAGGTGATGCACTCACGAGAGAGTCTGTCTTTATCCTGACCAGCTCCGCCATCTCCTCCCTCAGCCTTTCTGTTGCCAGCACTCCTCCCCTCCTGGAGGGGAAATGGCACAGGATAACGTGTAGCGTATCATCATCCATGGTCATCTTCACGTACAGCAGGTTTCGCGATTCCCAGGGAGACTCTTCACTCCTCTCCGGCACCCATGATCTGACTGCCTCGATCCTGAAAAACTCACGGCGGTAGAGCAGCGCCAGATCAATACCCCGGGGATCGGGTGACTCCCGGTGTACTATCCCGTAATTGCCCGCCGAGAGCAAAGTACTGTACGCCAGATCTTTTAATACTTTCTCGTTCTCCACCTCGCACAGTCCTATCACCGGAGGCAGCTCCCACTCCCCGGCTGCCGCAATGACCCGCGACACTCCTGCTATCTTTTTCCTGTACCTGGTGCCTGTCCAGCGCCGGCTCCCGTGAGGCAGAAACTCATCGTCATTTTTTGTTGTGTCATCGTAAGTGTCAAACAGGTTTTCCACGTTGTAGAACATCACGCTGAACTCCTGCCCCCCGACATGAAGCGTCGCAGCCACCACCAGGAAGATTATTATCCCAACCCTCATATCTCAGGATTACAGTCTCACCTTTCCGGTCTCTTCTCTCCCGGTTGTCTCTCGAAGGCCCCTATATCCGGTCCGCCGCCAGAGGGACGGGGCTTCTGACGGATGTCATACGGCCATGCAGCGGCCTCCTCCCTGCCTGCAATGTCAAGCAACGGAGAGAGGGTGTCAGGCCGGAAATCCCAGGCTGCTTCATCAATGAAATGAAGAGGGCCAGTGGTACTCACATTCCTGAAGAGAGATGATGTATACCAGCTTGCTGTCAGGGTGTCAACCCTTATCATTGAGCTGTCTGCCCTGAAGCTGCCGGCTGCCTCAGCCGTGCCGGCATCAATGGTTATCTCACTGTTCAGGGTGCCGGATATGACTGAATTGAGAACCGTTACCACAGGCAGTGTGCCGTCACCTTTACCTATAAACATGGCAGGTTCCGTGCGGTAGCCGTATTCCCACCTGTTAACCACGGTGC
>CAZFIF010000196.1:0-4322 GCA_964519065.1 uncultured Rikenella sp. | reverse complement strand
GTCTCAAACACCAGTGGCAGCGATGCCGTGCCGGTTCGATCCCGGCTCCGGGTACACGAAAGCTCTCTGATAAACGTCAGGGAGCTTTTTTCATTGCCTCTGTTTTTTTCTGTACAAATCGTAATCCGTATCAAAGCCTCTTAAAGGCATGCTGCAATTCAGATAACAGGAGATAATTGAGAAAAATCAGATTATGATGATTTTGCATGGATTGCAGTGCTGACGCCCTGCCTGATAGGTTTACTCCACAGCCTTGATGATGCCACCCAGGAACGCCTGCCAGTCAATGGTACCTCTTGGGGAGTATCCTGTGCGGACGATCACCATCTCCTGTTCTGGAAGTATAAAAATGCGTTGTCCTTCATAGCCGTCACAATAGTAAAGATCATCAGGCAGATCCGGAAACTCACCTTTTTTGTTCAGCCAGAAGAGAGCTCCGTATTCTCCTCCTGATCCCGGTGCGGGTGTTGTGGTATAACTTACCCAGTCCTCAGGAAAGATCTGTTCTCCCAGCCAATTGCCGTTGTGCAGGTACAGGAGACCAAAACGTGCATAATCACGCATGGTGGCATACAGATATGATGATCCGACAAAGGTACCCGAGGCATCCACTTCCCATACTACGCTGCGCATTCCGGTTTTGTTGAATATCGCCCTGCGAGGCCAGGCAAGATATTCTTCGTGGCTGCTGAAGGCCGTACGCAGGTAATCCTGAATAATATTACTGGACCCTGAAGAGTATGACCAGACGGAATCAGGCTCGTAAAGCAGCTTCTTCGAAGCCGCGTAGTCACCCATATCTCCATTCTTCAATAGCATGGTGGTGGTGTTCGTCAACCGTGCCTTGTAATAGGCCTCACTGAACTCAAGACCGCTGGTCATCTGCATAAGATCGTCAAGGGTAATATCCCTCCTCCCGTCTTTTGCCCATTCCTCAATGGCCACCGGACTGTTGATGTCAATAAGTCCATCCCTGACCATTGAACCGACCATTGCGTTTGTGAAGCTTTTAGCCATTGACCAGCTCAGGAAGAGGTTTTCAGGCCCCATATCACCCCGGTAGCGCTCTGCGACAAGCTGATCCCTGTAAACAACCGTTACGGCAAAGGTGCCCTTGTAGGCCACCGTGTCCGCAAAGACATGATCAAGTATGCTGTTGAGGACCTCCATATTGATGCCTGCCGGCACAGTATCACTGAGCCTGTCGCCCGCCGGCCAGGGGATAGTATCAGGATCAACCGGCGGCATCGGCACGTCGGGATAATCAAGGGCCAGCACATCATCCACCGAGAAATCCCTGACAAGGGTGGCCCCAAGCCCTTCGTTATATATCGCCTTTGATTTCCATATACCCAGCAGCTTGCTGGTTACAGTCATCTGCTCGCGATCAATAATGTTGTTGCTGTATTTAACCGGAAAGAAATTGAGCTCTTCTTTTTCAAGACTCTCCTGCGTCCGTCCCGCCACAAAGACACCTGAAGCCAGATATTTTGCCGCATAGCCGGTTATTCCCGGCGAAAGATAACTGATGTACGAGAATACCGTGATGACCAGTACTACGATGAAAACCAAAAGTGAAAGGAGTAACCGCTTTTTCATAGAGGCATGATTTTATTGATGCAAATTAATTATTTATCTTATTATTCTTTGAAGAGATATAAATATAACAGAAAAAGATCCCGGTGAAAAAGGAAAGGAACACCGGACGCGATGGATTGCGAGTTTTATAATACTTGGTAAATACAAGTAGCTGCCGCGATTAAAACTTCTGATACTATGTATGCCTCCGCCACATACTGACCACCTGTTGACTTTGACATCTTTGTGGCGTAACTTTGAAAGAAACCCGGAACAGGTTACAGATGTCACGAAAAGAAATAATCACATACTCCCTGCTATTGGCATGCCTGACTTTGAACAACTGCGGTAACCCAACCGAAAAAACCACTAACACCAATGCTGTCAGAAAGGCTAACCCCGTCGGTTATGATCTTTCCAACCCTGACAGGAATTTAATACTGCCCCCTGTTCTATTTGAAATATCAGGGATTACAGTTATCGATTCAACCTCCGTAGCCTGCGTCCAGGATGAAAATGGAATTGTATTCCTGTATGACCTGGTGAAGAATGAAATAAGTGAATATTTCACATTTCACTATCCGGGTGATTACGAAGGCATAGCAGGTGTTGCCGGCTCATTTTACGTACTGCGAAGCGATGGTACAATATTCGAAACCAGGCCTCATCAATCTACGGATCTTACGAAACAGATATCTTCAGCAGGCGGTCCCCCTGCAGAGTATGAAGGGCTCTGTTACGACGGGCGATATCACAGGCTGCTGATTGTTCCTAAAAGCAACCCCGGTAAAGAGTACGGAGATCGAAAGAAACATCCTGTCTACGGACTTAACCTTATTTCCGGCAAACCGGGATGGGAGAAAGTGCTGGAATTTGATCTGCCGGAGATAGCCAGCTACGCTTTGGAAAATAATATCAAACTCCCCGATGGCAAAAGTGAAATAAAACTCAGGGTTTCTGACATAGCCATTCACCCTCTTACAGGTATGTTGTTTGTAATTTCAGCTGCGAATAAAATGCTGTTCGTCTTTGATGAGGACGGATCGGTTAATTATATTGAAAAACTCGATCCTGACCTGTTTAACCTGCCGGAAGGTATCTCATTCCATGAAAACGGAGATATGATGATCTCAAACGAAGGCAGTAACAATCCTCCTTCAATAATGTTATTCAGATATGAAAACGTTGAAAGTAAGGTCCGAAAATAGACCCGGTGGCACAGGTCGTCATCTGCTATTTTGCCTCCTCCTTGTCCTGGGTCCGTCAATAGTACCCTCCTATGGCCAGACTGATACTCCTGATCAGAAACAGCATGACAAGGATGCTCCCGGAAGATATTTGTCGCTTTTTGAAGATGAAGATATCCTCGAAGTCTCTCTGCACTTTGATGTTTCCAAATTCATGAAAAAGGCAGACAGAGACCAGTCTATTGACGGGATAATGACCATGCATTTCAGCCAGACTGACTCCATGGAACGAAAGGTTACGGTTAAATACCGTGGTCAGTCACGATACGAGAGATGCAGATACCCGCCGGCGAGAATCGTTTTTAAGAAGCCTGTGTATGAAGGTTCCGATGCCGGCAGGATAAAAAAAATAAAACTGGTTAACCAATGCCAGCCAGGATCAAGCTTTGGGGATTATGTTATCAGGGAATACCTCGTATACAAACTGTACAATGTAGTTACAGATACATCTTTCCGGGCCAGGCTGGTAAGACTGAGCTATATCGATACGGAAAAAAAGAGAAGGCCGATCATCCAATATGGGATACTCCTTGAACCGGAAGGGCTTGTCGAGAGCAGGCTAAACCTGCTCGAGGTCAACACTAAAGCATTGTCAATGAGGCATATGCTTCCGACCATGATAGACCGCATTGCAATCTTCAATTATATGGTCTCCAACTGGGACTGGTCAGTACCGGGTCAGCACAATATATCCGTGTTTTCATCCCCGGTAGTTGAACTTGCAGGTCAGGGTGTGCCGATACCCTTCGATTTTGACCTGGCAGGAGTCGTCAATGCCGATTATGCTATCCCCATGCCCGAAACAGGATTGAAGAATAACCGCGACCGCACCTTTCTGGGTATCTGCCGTTCCAGGGAGGTATTTGAGAGCGAACTCCTGGAGTTCCTTGCAAAGAAGGATGAATTTTATTCCGTAATAGATGACTCTCCTTACCTCAGCAAAACAGCAAAACGGGATATTACTGTCTTTCTGGATCAGTTCTTCGATCAACTGGAAAAGCCTAAAAGCTTCGAAAGGATGGTAGACCTCTTCCTGGCGAAATGCAAGAACTTTCAATAATCATTCTCAATAATAGATGTCCAGGACGGCAAACCTCTCCTTATAGTTAACCCTGCGGATCCGGACCTTTTTAACCTCGAGTCCGGTCATCTCAGCTACACTGGCTATCAGCTCCTTCTTGTTGTAGGGCTTCAGCATCTCAAGGTTATCATAGATTATCGGGTGAGTAGTGTATTTCTCTTTTTTGGTGAGAAAATATTCAAGTATGAAAGCAGATGCAATAATTATAATATTAAAAATCACAACCCCCAGAAAGGGAAACTTCCCCTTCAGGTCAAGCGAGTTCAGGGCAGAAATGGCAATGACCGCGAAAAGATAGGCCATATTCTTAACATCAAAACTTATCGTCCTGAGATTAAGGATGGTGAATATTGCAAACAATCCTATCGCCATCTGAAACTCCATCGCAACGATCTTAAGCATGGCGCCTATAAAAA
>CAZFIF010000195.1:0-4329 GCA_964519065.1 uncultured Rikenella sp. | reverse complement strand
CATGCCCTGGTCGCCGCAGCCAGGCAGTGTGAAGATCCGGAAAAGGGATCAGAGATAATAATCGATGCACTGAATAAGGAGGACAGCAGGAAGGAGCTCATTCCCCTGCTTGCTGAGATCGGGGGGAAATCAGCACTGAAGCGGGTTGCCTGGGAGTTTGAAAACGGCGATGCCACCATCAGGGATCTCTGCTTCGATGCCCTCCTGCACTGGCCAGACCACACGGCAGCTGAAGTATTGCTGGATATCTGCGCCTCAGGGAACAAAACCTTCGGCAGACCAGCATTTGATGCATACCTGAAAACTGTCGCGGAGGCACCCCTGGATGCAGAACGCAAACTAAAGATGATCAATGATATAGCACGTTACGCAGGAGCACCCGATGCCAGGAGCGCGTTGATTTACCTGGCTGCATCACTGGGTACAGAGCGGGCCCGCCAGCTTATTGAGACATACCTCTCTGATCCGTATGATGAGGTAAGATCAGCAGCAGAAGATGCCCTCAGCACAATGAATATGAAAGAGCATTAGTCAATCATGGTAGACAGGTGATCATCAAGTTGTCAACAATAGTCAAATTGGGGCACTCTGTTGTTGGCATATACGGTAAAAAGAGCCAATTTTGCGGCACATTTATCAGAAACGGACAAATCTTACGTTTTAGATTAACCAGCAGGCGGAAGAATAGAAATGGCGAAAATACTTATCTGTGAAGATAATCTTTTGGTTTTAAGGACCATTTCAGTCGTTTTAAAGCAGGCGGGGTACGATCCGGTCACTGTCAGCGACGGGATCAGGGCCATTGAAATGCTGCAGACCAGTGAGTTTGACATACTGATAGTCGACATCCACCTTCCCTATCACAGTGGACTGGAAGTTATCAGGTATCTGCGAACGGAGCTCAAAAAGCAGACTCCCGTGCTTATAGTGTCAGCTTTCAGTGATGCCCAGGTGCAGCGTCAGGCTGCCGAGATGAAGGTGAGTGGTTATATAACAAAGCCTTTTGACCCTGATGATCTCATCAGGAAGATCAGGATGGCATTGACAACATTATAGTGAGGCATGGTGAAGGCAGGTTACAGATCAATTTTGACCGTCATGGTACTCCTCCTGATGACCGGGGGTTTCGTGAATGGTCAGACGGTCACTGATCCCGAGAGTGAATACGACAGGATCAGGGCAATTGCCATCTCGGGTGATTTCTCCGGGGCAGAGCCGGCAGCACGTGACCTGGTGAGGCAGTATCCTGATTATGGTGATGCCCGTGTGCTGCTGGGCAGGATTCTCGCCTGGCAGGGACGTTATGATGAGGGGGCGGCAGTGATTGACACCCTCCTGCAGTCCGAACCTGATAACAGCGATGCCCTGGAGGCCGCACGGGATATACGGCGATGGTCGCGGGACAGGTCGCAGCAGCTCACTCCTCCCAGCGACATAAGGGCGGGGTACCTGATTGACACCTTCTCTGAACCTTATGAACGCCTCTGGCAGGTCTTCAGCCTTGGAGCAGGTCACAGATTCTCATGGGGCACTGCCGTGGCCTCTGTCAACCTCGGAAACATCTCTCCCGGTGTGGCCGGCGAAAGCAACAATGACCTGCAGTTTGCTGCTGAAGCGTGGCCTGAACTAACGAAAAGCAACTACGGTTACATAGCCTACGCCTACAGCCCGGGTACCCGATTCCCGCGCCACAGGGCGGCACTGGAGCTGTGGCAGACACTGCCGGCAGGCTTTGCAGTTTCAGCAGGTGTTAACTATTACTATTTTGAGAGGAGCATATTCCTGGCTACATTCTCACTGGAAAAATATCTGGGACAATACTGGTTCTCAGCCAGGAGCTATTTTCACTTCAAGGATATAGGGGTGACAACATCGTTCTACATCAACGCAAGAAGGTACTTTGGCACCACCGATTATCTCCAGTTAACCCTCGGTACGGGAACGGCGCCCGATGAGCCGTATGATATCATCATCGACCTTGAGAGGCAGAAAGCATCATCAGTAAGAGTGACATACTTCAACCAGGTCACTTCACACTGGGCTGTCAGGGCAGGAGCAGGCTATTCATATGAAAGATACAGTGACACAGGCTACCGCAACAGGTTTGAGGGGAGCCTCGGAATTATAAGAGGAATTGGGAAAGTAAGATGAAGAGAGCGGTGACCATACTCGTTGCCTTTGTCCTGTCACTCCTTACAGCTGCCGGGATGACAGGAGATCCTCCTTACGTTTCCGACTCGGCCATGGTAACCACTCCTTCACCTCCCCTGGCCACATTATCGACCTTTCCCTCAAGCCTGACTGTTGAAGGAGTAGTATCTCTCTCCAGGGGTAACTTCGCAATCCAGATGGGAGCCTTCACGCGCCTGGCCAACGCAGAGAACTTTCGCCGCCGGCTGGAGGAGCTACTGGAGATCAAGGTTGACCTTGTTGAAGAAGGTGGCATGCATAAGGTATTCATTAACAGTGAACTGCGGGAATCGGCACCCAGCCTCTTCGTTCCTGTGTCATTTGATGAGCCGGCTCCCCGCCGGATAAGAGTACATGCAACAGGTACGCCCGGTGAGAAGGGGATTAAGCCCTCCCGGCCGGAGATAGCCGTTGCATCTTCAGTCAGCACTTTGGTTCCGCCGCAAGGTGCTGTTACCCGTCCGGACAATACTGTTGCCTCACCGGGTACCACCGATCCCACGCCTGACAACACCGATGCCGTTACCGACACGCTCCGTGCGGGGACCGTCACTGATGTTGCTGCTATAGAACGGTCAGGCACTTCCGCCGGTCAGCATGTCAATGATTCTGTGGAGGCCGGAACGGCGTCAGCTTCTCCGGAAGCAGAGACCAGGCCGGAGAGAGGCATTGACTACCTCTTCTTTCTCAAGGGAGACAGCCCGTGGCTGACCCGCTTTAACTATTTCGGCAAATCGGTAGCGCTGGTAAATGCTTTGATATTTACCATTATAGCCTCCATGGCTACGATGCTCATACTTTTGCTTGTCATCCTCTTTAACCGCAACAGGATGGAGAAGGAGGCGAGACTTCGTCAGTATCTCCTGGAGCAATACCAGGCGCTGATCGTTGATTACCTCTTTGGGAACACCGGCTCGGATCAGTTCTTAAAGATTGCTTCTGATAATTTCCGCAGGCAGGTGCTTATTGACCAGATGATAGATGTGAGCGTAAACCTCAAGGGCGAGACGGAAGAGAAGCTGATGAAACTCTACAGGGAGTTGAATCTTGACCAGGATTCACTGGCCAGGGCACGCAGCCGCAAGTGGCATAAAAAGATAAAGGGTTTCAGGGAGCTTGCCTTTGTGGGTATTACTGACGGCAACGATGAGATTTACCGTGCCCTGAACTCAAAAAATGAGATACTCAGGATGGAGGCGCAGATAGCCCTGGTGAGACTCAGCGACAAGGATCACTTCGAGTTTCTCTCCCAGCTGAAAAGGCCCTTCTCGCTCTGGGAACAGATCACCCTGCACGACCTGATAATACAGCATGAGCTGCCTGTTCCTGATTTCAGCCGCTGGCTTTCATCAGAAAACCCGACGGTGGTGATGTTTGCCCTGAGGATGATCAGGGAGTTCAAACAGAAGGATGCCGAGCGGGAGATAAAGAAGGTGCTGCTGCATCGTGACCCCGCGGTAAGCCAGCTTGCCGTACAGGTGGCGGGCGACCTTGATATGCGCAGCACACTTGACACCATGAAACGTATGTACAAGTTCCAGGAATACAATAACTGTCTTGAGATTGTGAAGTCGATGGGCAAGATGCCCGAGCAGGCGCTGCTGGGCTTCCTGAAGCTGGTGCTCGACAAGGAGGATGACGTTCAGCTACAGATAGAAGCGGTGAAGGCCATTGAAAATATGGGAGAGCCCGGCGTACAGGCCCTTGTCAAGGTGATGAAGTCGGAGTACAAGAATTACAACATTATTGTCAGGCACGTGCTTGACAGGAGGATATACTGAATACCATGGGATTTATCTTTGCACATCTGATATTCTACCTTACCCTCGTACTCTTCGGGTCTTACCTGCTGCTTGGGATACATTCTGCACTGGCGCTGAGAAAATATCTGCGCAAGAACAGCTACGTCAATTACAACTCGCTGGTGCTCTCCCCGCTCAGCCCGCGGATAACCATCATTGCTCCCGCCTTTAATGAGGGCAAAACCATTATTGATAATGTCCGCACCCTCCTCTCTCTCTATTATAACAACTTTGAGGTGATCATTGTCAATGACGGATCCACCGATGATACCTTTGAAAAGATCAGGGAGTCATATGAGCTGGTGAGGGTCAACTATTATTTTGACTACCGCATACC
>CAZFIF010000194.1:0-4332 GCA_964519065.1 uncultured Rikenella sp. | reverse complement strand
CTCATTCCGAGGTTGATCCCTTCATGAAGGAGGCTGCTGACGGCTGCAACGGCTGTCACGCCCCGCTGGCATATATGGGAGGAACGCTACCCCCGCCGCGCCCCGAAGAGAAGAGCATGGCCAATGAGTCGGTCTCATGCGAGGTGTGCCACCTGACACAGAGAGCGCAGGTTGATCCGCCGGTGAATCACAGTTATTACATAGTTCCTGGCAGGACAAAACAGAGCGGTCGTGATCCGAAGATACAGTCGCCAGCCCACAATATTGTCCGGAACGACTTCCTGAAGACGACCGAGATGTGCGGTAACTGCCACAACGAGATGAATCCGTTCGGGATATATGTCAAGAGCACGCAACTTGAATGGAAGGAAGGTCCCTACGGGAAGGAGGGGGTAGCCTGTCATGAGTGCCATATGCCAAGGGGTGAATACCAGCTTGCGCTTATGGGCAAGACCTATGACGATGCACGTCTGCACCTGTTCCACGGAGCACATGATCCGGGCAAGGTTAGGGGAACCATCGAGGTCAGGATAGAACCAGACATCAGGCTGGCAGAGCCGGGAGAGACCATTGTCTTCACGGTGGCACTGTTCAACCAGAAGACCGGCCATAAATTTCCGACAGGGTCCGTGGAAGACCGCATAGCATGGCTCGATGTGGAAGCCACAGATGCAAAGGGTATCAAATACCACCTGGATGTTGACAAAAAGGGATTCGAAGGAGAGGAGTATACTATCTCAGGTGATTATCTTGCCTACCAGGATTTGGCTATTCCGCTGAAACTGAATGACTTCAAGGGTATTCAGCGCGACGGCATCCCGTACGGCAACAGGATATTCCGCATGCCATACTTCGATAAGGACGGCAATATGACCATCATGCAGTGGAACACCCGCAAACTTGGGGTTGATTACAGGATTGGCCCGCGGGAGACCAAAGTGGAGAAATTCACATTCAAAATACCTTTCGAAGCCGCGCCGGGAGAGATGAAGGTAAGGGCCGTACTGAATTACCAGTTGCTTGTAAAACCGGTGGCCGACTTCCTGAAGGTGCCGGCCGAGGAATCAGAGATAATGATGGTCAACGACCATACTACAAAAGTTGAGATACTACCCTGACAAAGAAAACCTAAAACCTTAACAATATGAAAGTTTCTGCAATAACCAGATTTACCTTTCTGGTCGTGACCATGCTTATGGTCATTCCTTCGGATCAGGCGGACGCCATACCTGCCTTTGCCCGCAAGTACCAGATCAGCTGCCAGGTATGCCACAGTCCGGCACTGCCACGACTGAAGGCCTTCGGCGATGATTTTGCCGGTGACGGATTCAGGATGACCGATTATGAATCTCCCAGGCATTATATCAATACCGGCGACGACCGACTGTCGCTCTTCCGTGAACTGCCGCTGGCCTTCAGGCTGGACGGCCATGCCACATTCAACTTTGATGATGAGGGCTCCGCAGATTTTGCCGCTCCGTTTGTACTGAAGATCATTTCCGGAGGGGAGCTTTCAGACAGGCTCTCATACTATTTCTATTTCCTGATGAATGAGAGGGGGGAAATTGCCGGCCTTGAGGATGCATTCCTGATGTATCGAGATCTCTTTGGCACGGGCATAAATATATACATGGGGCAGTTTTCAGTCTCTGATCCTATGTTTAAGGGAGAATTAAGATATACGTTGGAGAACTACAAGATCTATGCTACTTCCCCCGGAGAATCTACCATAGACCTGAAGTATGACAGGGGCATCCTGCTTGACAAAGGCTTTTCAACAGGAACTTCTGTGGTCTTCGAGGTTGTCAGCGGCGCCGGTTTGACTGAGGCTAATGATGCCTTTGTCTTCGACAAGGACAGATACAAGAATATGCTGCTGAAGGTGACGCAGGACATAGGTGACTATGTCAGCCTTGGCTTCTTCGGCTACAAAGGCAAGGAGGTGCTGCAGAACAACACCGGCGATTTTGTGAACGCTGTCACAATGTACGGTCCCGACCTGGTGCTTGACTTCAACGAAAAGCTGATCATCGGGTTGCAATACGTCTGGAGAACTGATTCCGATGTCTTCATCGACCCGGAGGAACCGATGCGGGAGGACCTGATGACCCATGGCGGTTTTGCCGAGGTGATCTTCTCCCCCAAGGGAGATATGAGCACCTGGTATCTTACCGGCCTGCTCAACTGGGTGGATTCAGACCTTGACATGCTCGACTACCGCGCTGCCACCTTCCACGCCGGTTACCTTCTCAGGCGCAATGTGAGGCTGGTGACGGAGTACACACGGGTATTCAGCGGCAGTCCATACGGGAAGCTGAGCGCAGGATTTGTTTCAGCATTCTGAAACATAGGGTAATAAAATCACCTCTTGAGAAATAAACTAAAACCAGCTTATGAAAAAGATCTTAATTATCATTTCACTCGTGCTGCTGGCCTCATGCTCAGGCAAAAAGGAGGTACCACAGTACACCATAGACCAGTTTTACAAGAATGTAAACACCGGGTTTTCCGCCTTCTCACCTGATGAGACTAAGGTTTTGGTCTCAAGCAATGAGACTGGCATCTATAATGTTTTTGAGATAAATATTGCCGACGGATCAAAGAGACAGGTTACCAACTCAACAACAGAATCGCTCTTTGCAGTCAATTATGTTCACGGAACGAACCAGATACTCTATTCAGCCGACAAGGGCGGGAACGAAAACGACCATATCTACCTGCTTAACGAGGACGGCACAGTTGTTGACCTGACGCCCGGTGATGCCGTGAAAGCATCATTCAGCGGGTTCAGTAAGGATAAGAAGGTTATCTATTTTCAATCGAACAAACGTGACCCTCAGTTCTTCGATCTTTACAGAATGAATGTCGGGGAATGGGAAGAGGAGATAATCTGGGAAAACAAGGAAGGCTTTGATTATGCAGGCTCAACCAAAGACAGGGAGATGCTTGCGCTGGTAAAATCGATAACCACAAGCGAGAACCAGCTTTTTCTGCTGGACAGGCTGACAGGCCAGATAACAGAGGTGTCGGAGCCTGACAAACCGGGAGCATATGGTGCTTCAGGGTTCACAAATGACAAAGCATATTTCTTTTACACCACTGATGTAGGTAAGGAGTTCACCTACCTGGTTAAATATGACATTGCCACCGGTGCACGGGCGGTGATATATGAAACCGACTGGGATGTAATGGGCGGATGGCTGAGTGAGAATGAGACCTACCGCATCATTGGCATCAATGAGGATGCCAGAATCCAGATCAAAATCATGGACCAGACCACAGGAGAGGAGGTCACCTACCCGGAGGTTCCCGGTGCCAACCTCAACAACCTGTTAATTTCAGAGAGCGAGAAATATCTTCTGCTTAGTCTTGGGACATCCAGAACGCCGGGTGACATATACCTGTATGAGTTTGGTGGCACGGAGCTGAAGAAGCTGACCGATAATCTGAATCCGGAGATCAATCCGGATGATCTCATTGATGCGAAGGTAGTTCGTTATCCCTCCTTCGACGGGCTGGAGATACCGGCCATATACTATCAGCCACTCATGGCAACAAAGAAGAACAGGGTGCCTGCCCTGGTCTGGGTGCATGGCGGTCCCGGCGGGCAGTCGATGGTATCGTACAACCCCATCATACAGTATCTCGGGAACCACGGATATGCTGTGCTGGCTGTTAATAACAGGGGCAGCAGTGGCTACGGCAAGTCATTCTATAAGATGGATGACCAGAACCATGGCGACAAGGACCTTAAGGACTGCATCTGGGGGAAGAAGTGGTTACAGAGTCTTGATTACATTGATACGGCAAAGATCGGCATCATCGGCGGAAGCTATGGCGGCTTCATGACCATGGCCGCCATGACCTCAGCACCTGATGAGTTCAAGGTGGGGGTCAACCTCTTCGGGGTCACCAACTGGCTCCGTACACTCAAGTCGATACCGCCATACTGGGCCTCATTCCGCGATGCCCTCTACACAGAGATGGGCGATCCGTTCACTGCCGACTCTGTCAGGCTATACAATATCTCACCTCTCTTCCACGGGCAAAATGTCAAAAACCCCGTAATGGTGCTTCAGGGAGCCAATGACCCCAGGGTGTTGCAGATTGAGTCTGACGAAATGGTGGAGGCAATGAAAGCCGCCGGCGTGCCGGTGGAGTATGTCATCTTCCCCGATGAGGGACACGGCTTCATGAAGAAGGAGAATGAGATCAAAGGTTATTCCCAGATCCTGACCTTCCTTGATAAATACCTTAAAGGAACGGAAGAGGAGATTTAACAAACAAGGCAAAATCAAGAAGGCCGGTGGTCAGATGAGATCACCGGCCTTT
>CAZFIF010000193.1:0-4373 GCA_964519065.1 uncultured Rikenella sp. | reverse complement strand
GCTCCCCTGGCCCAGAGCACGGCAGCCAGCGCCAGCGGCAGCATAACGTTGTTTGTCACTGCCAGGATGAAGATCATACGCTTCAGTCCCGCCGGTATGAACGAGAGCAGTGTTGGCGAACTGTATATGATCAGCAGCCCGTATAGTGGCATGAAAATAGGATGAAAAGCCACCGACAGCACCTCCGCCGCCACCGTAAGCCGCGACTTGGGCGGGGTGTTCATCCTGACTTTATCCTTATCCTCTGTTTCCATCTGCATTGCAATAACCTGCACATCGGGTCAGCTCATCCTTCCCGGTAACAGCATGATCATCCTGTTATCTCCTTCCTCATCCTGGCAACAGGTATGTTCAGCTGCTCACGGTATTTGGCCACGGTACGCCTGGCAATCTGATACCCCTTATCCTGCAGTATCTTCGTCAGCTTTTCATCGGTAAGCGGCCTGCGCTTATCCTCGCTGCTTAAGCACTCCTGTAGGATCCGCTTTATCTCACGTGTAGAAACCTCGTCGCCCGCATCGGTCTGCATCCCCTCCGAAAAGAAGAACTTGAGCGGATAGATGCCGAAGTGCGTCTGTATGTACTTGCTGTTGGCCACCCGCGAAATGGTGGAAATATCGAGACCGGTCATCTCTGCCACATCCTTGAGTATCATGGGCCTCAGCCTGGTGTCGTCACCCTCCTCAAAATACTCCTTCTGGTACTCCAGTATTGCATTCATCGTCAGCAACAGCGTATTCTGCCTCTGCCTCATGGCATCAATAAACCACTTTGCAGAATCCAGCTTCTGCTTGACGAACATGATTGCATCACGGTTCTGCTTCCCCGATGCCCTGTCGCGGGAGTAGGATTCGAGCATATCACTGTACCCCCTGCTTATCCTCAGCTCGGGGATGTTGCGGTTGTTAAGGCTCAGCTCCAGTCCCTCATCAGTCTGGTCAAGGATGAAATCAGGAATGATCTGCTGTGCTGACCTGCTGAATGGGTCGCCGACAACTCCCCCTGGTTTGGGATTGAGCTTCAGAACCTCGTCAATGACACTCTTCATCTCCTCCTCGCTGATCATCAGCTTCGCCATTATCTTTTCATAATGCCTCCTTGAGAACTCTTCGAAATAGTCTGTGAGCACAGTACGGGTGAGAGCCACGGCGGGCACCGACTGATCCTTACGCTCAATCTGCAGCAGCAGGCACTCCCTCAGGTCACGCGCGCCGACACCCGCAGGTTCAAGATCCTGTATGATCTTCAGGATGGCATTGAGCTCCTCCTCGTCGGTGGTGACATTCTGCAGGAAGGCGAGGTCATCAACCATGTTCTCTACCTCACGGCGAAGGTATCCGTCGTCATCGATGTTACCTATAATATATTCCCCGAGTATCTCCTCACGTTCGGTGTCAGTTCTGAGATTGAACTGCGAGATAAGATTCTCATGGAAGGTTGAACCCGATGCATAGGGAATCTGGTCCCTGCGATCGTCATCCTTCGATACGTTGTTTACCTGCAGCCGGTAATCGGGTATATCCTCATCATTGAGGTAGTCGTCGAGGCCGAATTCATCCTGCTCCCTCTGCTCCTGTTCATCGTCGATATCCTCCTCCTGCTCACCTCTGATATCCTCCTCATCGGGACCCTCCTCCAGTGCGGGGTTCTCCTCCAGCTCCTTCTTGATACGCTGCTCCAGCTGCATGGCAGGCACCTCCAGCAGCTTGATCATCTGTATCTGCTGTGGGGAGAGCTTCTGGAGCAGCTTCTGTTGTAATTTCTGGTCGAGCATCGCTACTTAACTCAAAATCTTTAAAACTCGGCATTACGGGGAGTACGCGGGAAAGGTATCACATCGCGGATGTTTGACATGCCGGTCATGAATAGAATGAGGCGTTCAAAGCCCAGGCCGAAGCCTGAGTGGGGTGCTGTGCCGAACTTCCTCGTGTCAAGATACCACCAGAGATCCTTCAGCGGCAGTCCAAGCTCCTCAATCCTTCCGGTAAGCTTATCCAGCTCCTCTTCACGCTGCGAACCGCCTATTATCTCGCCGATGCCGGGGAAGAGCACATCCATCGCTCTCACCGTCTTGCCGTCATCATTCTGTTTCATATAAAATGCCTTGATACTCTTTGGGTAGTCAGTGAGTATCACCGGCCTCCTGAAGTGAGTCTCCACTAGGTAACGCTCATGTTCAGCCTGCAGGTCACGACCCCAGCCAACGGGATACTCCCATTTGCGGTTGGCCGCCTCCAGTATCTCCACTGCCTCGGTGTAGGTCAGCCTCATGTAACTGTTGGCCAGCACGAACTCCAGTCTCTCTATAAGAGCATTGTCTATCATCTTGTTGAGGAACCCGAGATCCTCACTGCAGTTGTCAAGTGCATACCTTATGAGGTATTTGGTAAAATCCTCCCCCAGGTCCATGTTGTCAGTAATATCCCAGAAAGCCATCTCCGGTTCTATCATCCAGAACTCGGCCAGGTGGCGCGGGGTGTTGGAGTTCTCGGCACGGAAGGTAGGGCCGAAGGTATATATCTCTCCCAATGCCAGGGCCCCCAGCTCACCTTCAAGCTGGCCGGAGACGGTAAGGTTGGTGGGCTTGCCGAAGAAATCACTCTCATAATCCACCTTCCCCTCCTTTGTGCGTGGTATGTTCTCCAGGTCGAGGGTGGTGACATGGAACATCTCACCTGCTCCTTCGGCGTCACTGCCGGTGATGATGGGAGTATGAAGGTAGTAAAACCCCCTGTCGTTGAAGTACTTATGAACGGCAAATGACATGGCGTGACGTATGCGCATCACCGCCCCGAAAGTGTTGGTGCGGAATCGCAGGTGCGCTATCTCACGCAGGAACTCCATCGAATGGCCTTTCTTCTGAAGAGGATATGTCTCCGGATCACACTTGCCGTGGAGGGTGATCTCCGAAGCGGTGATCTCCACACTCTGTCCCTTGCCCTGTGAAGATACGAGGGTGCCGGTGACAGCCAGGCTTGCCCCGGTGGTGATATCCCTGAGCAGGTCGGCGGGAAATGCATTTATGTCAATGACAATCTGTATGTTGTTGATGGTTGAACCGTCATTCAGCGCCACAAACGCTACATTCTTGATCTCTCTCTTGGTCCTGACCCAACCCTTTACAAGTACCTTCTCTCCGGTGGCAGTGCCGGCCAGCAATTCCTTTACTCTTTTCCTCTTCATGAATACCAGATATCCTATACACTCACAAAAATAGCATTTTGTTGGTCGTGGCGGAATGAAGAATTAACAAATGGCATTGTTTTTGTGCACAAAAGCAATTTTTCACCCCCTCCGCCCGTTTTTCTATGGATATTCAGCTATTTGATTAATCATGTAAAAAGGGTAATTTTACCTCTTATAACGGTAAACGAGAACATTATGGAAGTCGACAGTAAGATAATTGTGGTGCCATGGGATTTCACTCCGGTGACGGATTATGCATTGCAGCATGCCATCAAGATATCACGTATGACACACAATGATATCTGCCTTCTGCACATTGTTGAGAAGATAACCACCGAAGGGGGTATCAAGGCCAAGCAGGCTGCCATGAACATCAAGGGCAACGAGGTGGAGCGCCAATACGGCGTAAAGGTGAAGACGCACGTGCAGCGCGGTACCATCTTCAAGCAGATCCCGGAGTTTGTCAATGACCGCGGAGCATCACTGGTGGTGATGGGAACACACGGCATGAGCGGCATGCAGAAGATCACCGGCAGCTGGGCGCTGAAGGTGATAGCCAAGTCAAAGGTCCCCTACATAGTGGTGCAGGCCCCTCCTGACGACCAGGAGCGCTATCACAATATCGTATGTCCCATCGACTGGCGGGCGGAGGAGAAGGAGAAGCTCTCCATGGCTATCTTCATGGGAAAATACTTTGATTCCAAGATCCATATCCTGAAAGCCACCCGCAAGGATGAGTCGCTGGCCAAGAAGGCTAACCTGAATCTCAACTATGCGGTAAGGATGCTGATACAGAATAATATAGATTATGAGATTACAGAGGTGCCCTCTGACAAGCTGGCCGAAAGGACGCTGGAGACAGCCCATGAGAAAAAGGCTGACCTGATTCTGATAATGACCACGAAGGATATCACCTTTGCCGATTATGTCATTGGAGCCAAGGAGCAGGAGATCATTGCCAACAGCTCCAAGATTCCGGTGTGCTGCGTCAACCCCACATCGGCATATGCCAATATAGGGCAGTTCATGTACGGTTAGGATTTTTGATTTTCGATTCTCGATTTTCGATTTAGGGGTCAATTACCTGATTAACTGTACCATTCGCAAATCGCAAATCAATTCGGAAATCGGAAATCGCAAATCTGAAATCATCAATTCAATTCGTCAATCGCAAATCGCAAATCGCA
>CAZFIF010000192.1:0-4412 GCA_964519065.1 uncultured Rikenella sp. | reverse complement strand
TATCTGTTCAGCTGCCAGGTGACTCTGCCCCTGACAAGCAGATAATCAAAGATTTTCTCCCTGTCCGAGGCATCAAAAAGATCCTGGAAAGTCACTGAAAGCTGGGTGTGAAGCTTTTCAAGGGGGAGGTATCTTATCTCCCCGGCGAATACGTTTCCATCTCCCTGTAAGGATTCAGGATAGTATATCGCGTTCCTTCTTCTGTAGGAAATGGTTCCGTTAAATTTGGTACCGGCAGTTCCGGTCATGATAAATTGCAGCCCGGAGGTATTGAATTTTTCGCCCTGGTATATCTCCGTGGAATAGTTATACTGGATTTTAGTCCTTACCGTGCCGCCGATCCAGTTAGTAACCGACAATGAGTTGTTGGTTTCCCAGAGATCGTATATGTTATCCCTTAACTGTCCGGTGAAGATGCCGAAATCAATTCGCCTGAACACCTCTGATTCCGGATATATTTTCGGCGTCAGGGAGCCGGTCAGGATGGTTACTCCCGTTCTGTCAATATATCCTGTCCGGGAGATGAAGTTCTCACTTATCTCCTTTAAGGAAACGGCAAAGGCAAGATTGCGCTGATCTGAAAGTATGTTCACGCCAAGTGCATGTCCGGCTTCATCGGTTTCTTCAATTTCATCCTTGTTTTCAGAGAGCAATGAATGGAACTCAAGCATGGTTGATTTATTCAGCCTGAAATTACCGTCAGCACCACCTACGTAATTAATGCTGTTGCCGTTAATGACTGAAGTGGCCAGAACTCCCAGGTAACTGTCATCCCTGAGGCTTCGTTTGTACCTGATCACAGGGAAATGGGAATAATTGCCGTAAAGGGCATTATCTGTGTCTGGTATACGGTCCGCAGCATAAAGTAGTGAGATATAGTTTTTTGATCCTATTCTCCCCGACAACTTGACACCCGCAATTGGATTCACAATATTCCTGGTATGGACGAGTGAGCCCATTGGATCTATGGGAGATGAACCTGTAGATCCAATCTTGAAGTTCTCATTGCCTTCCTGGAAGAAGGGTCTTTTCTCCGGATAATAGAGCTGGTATCTGAGGTTGACATCAACCTGTCCTGCATCAGCCTCCACCTGGCTGAAGTCAGGGTTTATGGTTGCATCGAGGGTCAGCTGGGATGTTATGCCATATTTGACCGTAAGCCCTGCATCGGGCTTATTCTCAGTGGTAACCATGCTGCCTGCATCCTGTTCTCCTTTGTAGGAATAGGTAACGGAGGGAAGTATTTCCAGAAGTTTGTAATGTTTAACTCCGTCATACTGGATGGGCTGCATCTGGCCAAAGAAGGCATATCCCTTGGCAGGATCGAGCTCGGGGAAGGAGACGTTGGTTGAGAGCCTGCTTACATATCTTTCAAAGAATGCAGACATCATCACCGGTTCTTTGTTTGAGAACCTGATGCTTTTCAGGGGAAGCTGTATCTCTACGGTGTAACCGTCATCATTGATTTTACCTGCACTGTACCATACCAGGTCTACACCTATGTCTTCGTTCCCGGCAGCAAACCTGGTATCCATCTGTATGCCGTTGGCGTTGGCGTAGATACAGTACAATGTCTGCTGGTCATTATATGAATCGAGGTTTACACAGACCCAGTCATCCTGCCTGATCTTGTCCCTGGAATCGACGGATACCCTGATCTTCTCAGGTTCATTATCATAGCACCTGAAGGCGAAATAGATATTCTCCTCATCATAGGCAAGCCAGACAATGGTATTGAATGGAAGCTCCTTTCCAAAATCGGGGATGAATGACCTGAAGCCGGTGATGCCCGGATTGGTTTTCCAGACCTCCTCATCCAGGATACCATCAATTACAGGGGGAGAACTCAGTTTTACCGGCTTTACCGCATCTTTTGCCAGCACGCTGAGGGGCATGGCAGGCAGCATTAATGAAATAAAAACGAAGTAAAGAACTCTTTTCATGGCTGTGAAATGATTAACGGCAAAGCTATATATTTTAAGATTATTTCAAATCTGATTGACATTCCAGTGCGCTATTCTCCCTGACCTGTATTCAAGGAGAAGATGCTCAGACTTTTAATGAGACCCGGACGGGGAATAATTTATGCTTAAATTGCAGTGATATATTTTGGCTTAACAGGTGAAATTTAAATCAGGTCCTATGAAAAGAGCAAACTTGAAACTAATGTTATTGGTTGCAGCTATTACCATTACAGCAAATCTAACGGCCCAGCATTCGCTGGAAAAAATCTGGCAGACCGATTCGACGCTTAAGGTTCCCGAGTCAGTTCTCTATGATGCAGAAGCAAAGGTCTTATATGTTGCAAACATTGACGGATCCCCGTCAGAGAAGGACGGTAACGGATCAATAGCAAAAGTCGGACTGGATGGTAAGATCATTGATCACGAATGGATTACCGGGCTGGATGCCCCCAAGGGTATGGGCCTGCATAAAAATCTGTTATATGTGGCCAACATTTCAGAGGTGGCGGTAATAGACATCGATAAAGCATCGATAATCCAGCGCATTCCTGTTGAGGGTTCTGCTTTTTTGAATGATCTAACCGTTGATTCCGAAGGCATTGTACATGTAAGTGATTCGAGGTCGAACAAAGTTCACAGAATTGAAAACGGCATTGCCTCACTTTATCTGGAAGACATCAGAAATGCAAACGGTCTCCTGGCTGTGGACCGGGAATTGTATATCCTGTCGGCCGGAAGCCTGCTGCGGGCCGATGCAGACATGAACCTGACAACCCTTGCAGAGGGGATGGACGGAAGCACTGACGGAATTGAGATGGTGAAAGAAAATGAATTCATTGTCAGCTGCTGGAGCGGTATTGTCTATTATGTAAAGGCCAATGGATCAAAAGAGGTGCTGCTCGACACCCGGGATCAGGGAATTAACTCGGCAGATATTGGGTATGACGCAGAAAACAGGATTATCTACGTACCCACTTTCTTCAGAAACTCAGTTTTTGCTTACCGTTTGAAGTAGCTAAGATTACAGATTATATCTGGAAGGAATCACAGGCAGATTATTTCGGTAATCTCGTAGACTATCTCTTCCCTGTCACGTTTTAGGGTAATCCTTTCTCCGACTTTTTTATTTATCAGCGCCCTTGCCACAGGTGATATGAATGATATTTTGCCTCTGGCAATATCAGCCTCGTCAACCCCTACAATCTGAAAAGTCTGGATCTTGCCTGATGCGGTATTTTTGAGGGTTACCATGGCTCCGAAAGTCACTTCATTCTGCTGTTGCTCTTCCGATTCGACGATCCGGGCTTCGGCAATCCTGTTACTGAGTAACTGCAGTTTAGCATTGATGAAGTTTATGGCCAGTCGCTTTTCATTCTCATTGGTGATATTCAGATTCTCTTTCTCCTGTATCAGCGCCTCCTTTTCAGCCAACAGCTGCTCCATCCCGTTGCGGGTGACAAAGTTTGGCACACCCTCCGGCAGGTATGCCCTCTGCGGCACCATAGGGACCTCTTCCTGATCACCTTCCTTTACAAATCCTCTGCTCATAGCCAATGTGTCCGGGCTGCTAAATTATTTATTATAGAATAAAATCCATCAATATCTGATGATTTTCGGGTGACCTTTTTCGATAGATTCGTTTACCAGTCAGTACAAATAATATGGAGGATAGCGGTGTCTGCTGCACCTCTTTTTCGCTGGCGGAGTGTTTAAAGTCCATCAGCATCATTTCAATACTGTCAAACAGTTCACCGGCTCCAGGCGTTGTCCTGCAGCTCCGGAATGTGGATAATGACCGGCTCACAGGTAAACGGAGTAACAAAACTTGTAAGTATGGAGGATACTGTTATATTTATTCCGTCAACAACCGGCAGGGAATTATGAAGATCTTCCATAAACTTTCAATTACATGGCTGCTGATAGTCTCTGTATTACTCTGCACAACGATGCCAGCACTCTCACAGGAGGCTGACACCGTTCTGCCAAAACCGGGCTACGAGGCCGCGTTGCTCCTTAGCCAATATATTAGCCATGCCTCGGTCTCCGGCACGGAGAAATATGCCGGTGAGTTCCTGGCGGGGGTGTGCCTGGAGAGGGGGTTGCACCTGAGAATCTTCACTGACACTGTTGATTCATACAATTTTGCCGCTTCGCTCTATCCGCTTGATTCCGGCAAACCCAACATCGTTTTTCTGAATCACATTGATGTTGTCACCCCTGGTGAAGAATCGGGATGGCAATACCCTGCATTTTCCGGGACAATAGCTGAAGACACTGTTTGGGGCAGGGGGGCGATTGACATGAAACAGGCTGTGATCATGCAGCTGATGGCCCTATCCACAATGGTTGAGCGGGCTGCCTCTGAGGATCTCCCGATGAATGTAACCCTTCTATGTGTCTCAGGGGAGGAGACCTATGGATTGAACGGCTCAAAGATCATAAGTGACA
>CAZFIF010000191.1:0-4432 GCA_964519065.1 uncultured Rikenella sp. | reverse complement strand
GGGGGCTTCAGAGCACTCTTCAGCGAGGGAGGCACCCATGTGATAACCTACACCTTCAAACTGCTTGGGGTGGACGAGAGATCAAGATCATCAGAAGAGATTGCGGAGGTAATACGCCGTATCATTGCCCCGATGCCTGAGGTGATAAATTTCTCTGTTTCTGCTGAAAGTAGTGGCATGGGCTCAATGGGCGGTGGCAACACGGTTGACGTGGAGATCTACGGTTACGACATTTCCCAGACTAACCTGATTGCCGAACAGCTGGCAGAGAAGGTCAAAAAGATCCCTGGTGCCACCAACGTTGACATCAGCCGCGATAAGTCAAAGCCCGAGCTGCAGATAATACTTGACCAGGACAAGCTTCTGGGGTACGGACTTACAACAGCACAGGTGTCTTCGATGATAAGGAACAGGGTTGACGGTCTTACCGCAACACGTCTTCGTCAGTTCGGTGATGAATATGATGTCATTGTCAGATACAAGGAGGCATCCAGAAACTCTATCACCGAGCTGGAGAACATAGGTGTTTCATTGCCCAATGGCCAGATAATAAGGCTGGGAGAGATAGCCACAGTCAAGGAATACTGGTCACCGCCAAATATTGAGAGAAAACGTAAGGAGCGCGTAGTGACTGTCTCCGTCACACCCTACAAGAGACCTCTCAACCTGATTGTTGCTGACATACAGAAAGAGCTTGACAGCATTGAGATACCTTCAGGAGTGATGGTGGAGATATCAGGTGCCTTCCAGGATATGACCGAATCATTTATGGATATCGGGCTTCTGATGGTCATCTCCCTGATACTTGTATACCTTGTAATGGCCTCGCAGTTTGAGTCCCTCAAGATGCCGGTCATAATAATGCTCTCCATCCCCTTTGCCTTTTCAGGAGTGGCAATAGCACTGTTCATATCCGGAACCAGCCTCAGCCTGATAGCCGGCATTGGTGCAATAATGCTGATAGGTATTGTAGTGAAGAATGCCATCGTGCTCGTCGACTTTATCAATCTGACACGTGACAGGGGGGTGGAGCTTTACGAGGCAGTACTGGTATCCGGCCGCTCAAGGTTAAGACCTGTGCTTATGACGTCGATGACCACCATCCTGGCAATGCTGCCGCTGGCCATCAACCCGGGCGAAGGCTCAGAGCTCTGGCAGCCTATGGGCATAGCTGTTATTGGCGGCCTGGTCTTCTCTACTATCGTCACCATGGTGCTGGTGCCCGTGGGTTACGTGCTGATAGCCCGTCACGGTGAGAGGGACAAAAAACACAAGATGGCATTCAGGGATATGACGTTCCTGGATGACATAAAGGCTAACCATGAAAATCCGGAAGCATGAAACCCGCATATTATTCAATAGCATACAACTGTGCAGTTGTTTACCAGAAATGCGGGTTCTCCCGCTCAGGCGGGACAGGCTATCTGACCAATGAAATAATAATAAAATAATCGAATGAAAGCTGTAATGATCATTTATAACCTGGCCCTGACAGAGAAGCTTGAGTATACACTTGAGCAGCTGGGCGTCAGGGGCTACACACAGTGGGACAATGTTGAAGGCAGGGGTTCCTTTACCGGGGTTCCCCACCTGGGGACTCACACCTGGCCCGAGATCAACGGCGTCACCCTCACCTTCGTTGAAGAGGAGAAGGTGCCCCTGTTGCTCGAGGCCGTGAAACGCATTGACGCCATAAACACCGAGGTGGGCATCAGGGCGTTCGTCTGGGCAGTGGAGCAGGCGGTGTGAAAACCGGGTAAACGGGACGAGATCACCGGCGGATGCCCTCAGATTGCACATAAGCCTGCGGCATTCGCGAAGTCTCAGGCAGCCTGCAACGTTCCGTCAGCATGAAATGGTAACGACGCTCCCCTCTGGGGCGTCGTTACTGCGTTTAGTCATTTGCCTGTTTCGCCGAAAATAATATATTTGGCACTACCCAAAAGCCTCCGGAATGAAAAAACAAAACTGGTACAAGCTGTTCTATCAGTTTGCCATCATCGGAATCCTTACATTCATGGGTTTCCGAATTCTTTTTGACAAAGCCTATGCCCCCGATTTTGAAGCCTACTGCCCCTTCGGTGGCCTCCAGGCCCTGGGGAGCTATATGACTATGGATGCGCTTTCATGCTCCATGACCAGCACCCAGATTATGATGGGAGTGGTACTTTTCATAGGCATTGTACTGTTTTCAAGGTTATTCTGCGGATATATATGCCCTCTGGGGACAATCAGCGAATGGCTTGGAAAACTTGGAGACAAACTTAAGGTCAGGTTCACACCTGAAGGATTTGTTGATTATGCGCTTCGACTTCTCAAGTACGTACTTCTCTTTATAACATTCTATTTCACGCTTAAAACGAGCGAACTGTTTTGTAAAAAGTTCGACCCCTATTATGCCGTTGCGTCGGGATTTGACTCCGATGTTGTGATATGGTGGGCCCTTATCGCTATAGGTGCCCTGGTGCTTGGCTCAGTCTTCTTAAGGCTCTTCTGGTGTCGCTACCTCTGCCCCCTGGGAGCCCTATCGGCCATATTCAAGTTTTCATGGTGGTTCCTGGGCGTTATGGCACTCTATGTAGTACTGCTCCTTGTGGGTCTTAAGATATCTTATGTATACCCGCTCCTGGTAATTACTGCTGGTGGATATATCCTCGAGGTGACAAGGATGAAAAAGGTCTGGCCCGAACCGGTACATATTACTCGGAACAAGGTGACATGTACCGATTGCGGACTCTGTTCGGAGAGCTGTCCGCAGGGTATTGACGTGGCACGGATGGAGAAAGTTACCCATACTGACTGCACACTGTGCGGCGACTGTCTCCATGCATGTCCCGAAAAAGACACACTCCTGATCAATAAAAAGAATATGAAGTGGCTGCCGGCAGCAGTGCTGGGAGCACTTATCATCCTGGGTATTGCCGCAGGCACTCTCTTCGAGCTTCCTACCATAGACCAGCAGTGGGGCACCCCTGAGCAGATTGAGAATGCCGGAGTCTTTGAAATGGAAGGACTTAAAAACATCAAGTGCTTCGGCAGCTCAACGGCTTTTGCCAACCAGATGAGAAGACATGAAGGCATCTACGGTGTCTCCACCTTCGTGGCCAACCATAAAGTGAGGGTGCTCTATGACACCTCACTCTATGACGACGAGAAGCTGCAGCAGCTTATGTTCGTACCAGTGAAACGTGTCATCAGACCCGTGGAGAAGGGTGTTGACTCAGTAACCTACTATACCCTCACCGTTGACAAGTTCTTTGATCCGCTTGATGCCACATATCTGCAACATCTGCTGAACCAGAAGACTGACGCCTGCGGCTTCCAGACTGAATTCGCATGCCCTGTGATAGTGCGTATTTACTTCCCGGCTGGGAAGGAGCCCGGCAGGGAAGCAGTGACGGAGGTCATTGAGTCAAAAAACCTGGCCTTCACTGTCAACGACAACGAGTTTCATGTTAAGCTGCCTTACAGGGTTATCACCTTCGATGAACCTTCAGTTGTAATTTCAGTAAGGGAATATGCCTCGCAGATGTTCACACCCAAATCATCGTTCTTCAACGGGTATTCTGATTACACTGACGATATACTGTCCGGTTATCATCTGCCTGTCGGATCCAATTCACAACATGCCGATATGTACACATACCTTATCAGCCATCTCTCAAATGATGCTGGCGTGGTGGGGTTTGAGACCAGTCTCGATGAGAATGGAGAGGAGATGGCTGCCATCTGGTATGTTGACACACTGACTACTCCCGGTGAAATCTTCGGCCAGGTGAATGCCGACACCCTGCTGATCCATTTCTCCGACGGGCGCACCGGAAGAGTCGTAAATCCTTTCCGTTTCCAGGAGCCGGGCTCACCAGCAGCAGAGCGTCTGCCGTAAAGCAGCCTGACTGAAGCATCGGCCTGCCGGACCTGAACTGTGCATCAATGCAAATGGGTCTGAGAATTCAGGGGCAAGACCGTGCTGCCTTGCATTGAATCAGCAGAATCTGATAAATCAGGGGGTCAAACCCGGATGCCATGTATCAAAACAGCAGGACCACTTAATACAGTGGCCAGACCATAATCTGCCGGAATAAAACAACAGAGCCGCTGCCACCAGCGGCTCTGCCTTAAAAACCATATAGCGTTTTGGAAACCCCGTACTATTCCTCTTCCTCCTCGGCTTCGTAGGCCTTGATGACTGCATCCTGGACTTCGCCGGGGACCTGGGAGTACTCTGCGAACTTCATGGTGTACATGGCGCGACCGCCGGTAAGCGAGCTCAGAGCAGTAGAGTACTTGTTCATCTCTGCCAGGGGAACCCTGGCCTTGATGACCTCAAAACCCTTGTCGCTCGTCATGCCGAGCACCATGCCGCGGCGCCCCTGGAGGTCGCTGATGACATCACCCATGCGGTCGGAGGGAACCATGATCTCAACATCAT
>CAZFIF010000190.1:0-4479 GCA_964519065.1 uncultured Rikenella sp. | reverse complement strand
TCAATGAGATGACAGCTGTTGAGGCACTGAATATTACCCACAGGTACGGCAGGGTCACCGCCCTCGACGATATCTCCTTCAACGTCAACGAGGGAGAGCTGTTCGGCTTTATCGGTCCTGACGGCGCCGGCAAGACTACCCTCTTCCGTATCGCCGCCACACTCATCATACCCGCAGGCGGCCGGATGACGCTCTTCGGCCTTAACACCGTCAGCCGCTACAGGGAGCTGCGCAACCACATAGGATACATGCCCGGCCGCTTCAGCCTCTATCAGGATCTTACCGTGGAGGAGAACCTGAACTTCTACGCCACCATCTTCGGTACTACAATTAAAGAAAACTATCATCTGATTGAGCCCATTTACAAACAGATAGAACCTTTCAGAAAGCGGCAGGCAGGCAGGCTCTCGGGCGGCATGAAGCAGAAGCTCGCCCTCTCATGCGCACTGATCCACAAACCCAGGATACTCATCCTTGATGAGCCCACCACAGGCGTTGATGCTGTCTCACGGACGGAGTTCTGGGAGATGCTGGCAGACCTGAAGAAGGAAGGAATCACTATCATTGTTTCCACTCCCTACATGGATGAAGCCCTCCGCTGCGACCGCATCGCCCTGATCCAGAACGGCAGACTCCTTGATGTCGACACCCCTGGAAACATCCGCCTATCCTACAGTAATAGGATCTTCGCACTGCGTCATCACAGGAAATACGAACTGCTCCTGGCCCTGAAATCTGTTCCCGGTGTCCTGAGCAGGGAGCCCTTCGGCGATGCCATGCATGTAACACTCCACCCCGACACTACTCCGGAAGGAGTTGTTCATGAACTGGAGGTGAAGGGCCTGGCAGGCGTGACAGCAGAAGAAATTGTCCCCGGCATTGAAGATGTCTTCCTTGAACTGATGAAGCGAGAAGCATGACAGAGATAAAAAAGGTCATAGAGGTTCAGGGACTGGTGAAAAGGTTCGGCTCGTTCGTTGCCAATGACCACCTGACCTTTGACGTGTACCAGGGCGAGATCTTCGGTTTTCTCGGAGCCAACGGGGCAGGCAAGACTACAGCCATACGCATCCTCTGCGGACTATCGCGTCCCACCTCCGGCACAGTTACTGTGGCTGGCATAGATGCAGGCCGTCCCGAAGAGATAAAAAAGCGCATAGGTTACATGTCTCAACGCTTCTCTCTATATGATGACCTCACCGTAAATGAAAATATCGAGCTATACGGAGGCATCTACGGTATGACCATGAAGGAGATACGTCACCGCAGGGAGGAGTTGCTCACAAGACTCAGCTTCTCGCAGTACGGTGATATGCTTATCGGATCGCTGCCGCTGGGACTTAAGCAGAAGCTTGCCTTCGCCGTGGCTGTCTTCCATGATCCTGAGATTGTCTTTCTCGACGAACCCACCAGCGGAGTGGACCCTATCACCCGGCGCCAGTTCTGGGAGATGATCTACGAGACGGCATCACGCGGCATAACAGTATTCGTTACCACCCATTATATGGACGAGGCCGAATACTGTGACCGCGTTACCATCATGAGCGAAGGAAAGATAGTCGCCCTGGACTCCCCTGCTGCCCTGCGCGACAGGTACAACACCGCCACTATAGAGGAGCTCTTTGTGAAGATAGCCAGACCCAAAACAGAGACAGCATGAAGAGGTTCATGGCATTTGTAAAAAAGGAGTTCCTCCATATCTTCCGGGATTACCGGACACTGATCATCCTTTTCGGGATACCTGCAGCGCAGATACTCATCTTCGGATATGCCGTGCGCACTGACCTGAAAAATGCCGGCATAGCAGTGCTCGACAATGCCCATGATGAAGTCTCGGCCGAACTGACCCTGAAACTGGAAGCCTCGGATTTCTTTACCATAACCAGCCACCTGAGCTCCTATGATGAGATTGATGCCACCTTCAAACAGGGTATGATAAAAGCAGTGGTCATCTTTCCGGAGCGAATGGCAGCCACGCTGACACGCGAGGGCAGTGCCACCGTCGGGATCATTGCCGATGGCTCCGAGCCCAACACCGCCAGCCTGGTTACAGGGTATACCACCGGGATACTGAACGACTATTCCTCAGCATTGACACAACAGCTGACCGCATCCCTTCCTGTGATAAACCCGGAGGTAAGGATGTACTTCAATCCCAACCTCGAGAGCCACTTTATGTTCGTGCCCGGCGTCATAACCCTGATACTCATCCTGATAAGTGCACTGATGACCTCCGTGGCCATTGTCCGCGAGAAGGAGTTCGGAACCATGGAGGTGCTCCTGGTCTCGCCCCTGAGGCCCTGGCAGATAATCATCGGCAAGGTGGCGCCCTACTTCTTTCTCTCTCTTGTGAACGTAATTGTGATACTCCTGATGGCCTGGTATGTCTTCGGGCTGCCGGTGAGAGGCAGCATAGCCCTGCTGATAGCCGAGAGCATGCTCTATATACTTCTGGGCCTCTCCATCGGTATCCTTGTTTCAGCATCGGTGGACAAGATGGAAAACGCCATCTTCATCTCCTTTATGGCCCTGATGCTGCCCAGCCTCCTCCTGTCGGGATTTATCTTCCCGATAGAGAATATGCCTAAGGTTTATGATTACGTGAGCATGATATTGCCACCAAGGTGGTTCGTTGAGATCATTCGCGCAATAATGATTAAAGGGGCAGGATTTGCCCATATCTGGAAGGAGACCCTGATACTCCTTATCATGACGCTCTTCTTTATAGGCCTCAGTGCCCGGAAATTCAAAGTAAGACTCGGGGAGGGAGGAAGATGAGAAAGCTTATGTTCCTTCTGCGGAAAGAGTTCCGCCAGATAGTGCGTAACCCGTTCATGATCAGGGCTATTATTGCAGTGCCAATAATTCAGATGCTCATCCTTGTCCCTGCCGTCACCTTCGAGATCAAACGTATTGACCTGGCTGTCATTGACAATGACCGCTCCCCCTCCTCCCGCGAACTGCTGGCCAGGCTGAGCGGATCCTCCTTCTTCCGGATCACAAACACTCCCGTAAACTTTGAAGAGGCCGAGGCACTCCTCGTATCCGGCGATGCCGACATGGCCCTGATCATTCCCGGTGATTTCTCCGAAGGTCTGGCCGGTATCACCACCCCACGCCTGCAGGTGCTTGCCGATGCTGTCAACGCCACCAGCGCACAGCTCTCCTGGAGCTATCTCACCTCGGTGGTGCGCGACTTTAACAGGGATATTTTAATAGGGACAGGAGCCGCCCCTGCAGGCATCTCAGCGACAGGCTCACTGCAGGCCTCCCTTCCCGGAATAGGGGTTGCATCACGATTCTGGTATAACCCCACGTTAAACTATAAATTTTACATGCTCCCCGGAATACTGGTAATACTTATCACGGCGATAGGACTGATGATGACCGGTCTCAACCTCGTCAGGGAGAAAGAGGTCGGCACCATTGAGCAGATCAACGTCACCCCGGTGAGAAAATGGGAACTTATAGCTTCCAAAGTCATCCCATTCTTTATCATCGGGCTCCTTGACCTGGCACTCGGACTGAGCATAGGGTGGCTGGCGTTCAATATACCCTTTGAAGGTAGCCTCCTGCTCTTCTTTGCCTGCGCTTCCATATTCCTGGTGGCGGTACTGGGGCTGGCACTCTTCTTCTCCACCATGGCCTCAACACAGCAGCAGTTCCTGTTTGTGGCTTTCTTCTTCGTGATGATATTCATACTCATGAGCGGTATCTTCACTCCCACCGAGAGCATGCCGCTGTGGGCACAACAGTTCAACTGGGTCAATCCCGTTGCATATCTCATGCGCATCAACCGTATGGTGATGCTGAAAGGTTCAGGATTTGCCGATATTGCCCGTGATATGGGAATGCTCTCGCTGCTGGCCATAGCCTTCATCATCATGGCCATAAGGGCATACCGCAAGAGGGCCTGAACCAAATCCCGGAGAGTCTGCTAATAATCTACGGTAGCCGTCACCGGCCAGTGATCAGAGATGAAAATGTCATTCTCAATTACGCGGTGCGTGGCATGTGACAAAACTCCCATCCCTTTCCGCACAAAGATGTAATCGATACGTTTGTCACCCGGCTCCTTGCTCCATCCGTTGAAGGTGTATGATTCGCCTTCAGGAGCGGTCTCTGATACAGTGTAAGTGTCCACGGCCAGACCCCCATCCAGCATACCGGCTATGGCCATGCTCTCTGGCCGTGCGTTGAAGTCGCCGGTTATCACGAAGTCATGATCCCCGGCCAGCTCCCTGACCTTCTCCATCAGCACCCCTGAGCTCATCACCCTCGCCGAGTCACTTATATGGTCAAAATGAGTGTTGATAAATAAGAGCGTATCCCTGACAGTGCGGTCATAGAGCTGTACCCATGTAGCCACGCGTGTCAGCGCCGCTCCCCAGCCTATCGATCCCGGCACATCAGGAGTGGCCGAGAGCCAGAAGGTACCCTTGTCAAGCATGTCGAACCTGCCCAGGCGGAAGAAGACCG